>JAUWJC010000124.1 GCA_030607895.1 Pirellulales bacterium | reverse complement strand
TGATCCGATCAGGGTTAGTCGGCTCTAGGGCCGTGCGTATGGATGTTGTGTTCAGGCGGCAGTGCTCTTGCGGCAGTCTGCGGTGGTCAGTAGTCAGTGGTCAGTGGTCGGTGGTCAGTGGTCGGTTTTTGATGGGAGTTGCGAAGCCGCAAGCGGCTTGTTCTGCGTCATCCACCGGGACAGGTTGTCGACCGTCCGATTCACGCTGGGTGTCATGTAGTTGAACACGGCCTGCGGATATACTCCGAAGAGAATCGCAAGTGCCAGCAAGGGCGTGGCGATCCAGAACTCGCGTCGGGTAATCGGCGTTAGGGCTTCGGCGTGCGGTCCCTTGTACTCCGGTCCAAGGTAGACACGCCGGATAGTCCAGAGGATGTAGCCGGCCGTGAGGATTACCACCGACGCCGCCACCACCGCCAGGGCCATGCTATAGGTCCAAACCGAGAGCACGACGAACATCTGGCCGATAAACCCGCACAGGCCGGGCAACCCCAAGGCGGCAAAGAAGAGCCCCATCGACAATCCGCTGTAAACGGGCATCTTGGCCAGCAGCCCGCCAAACTGGTCGAGTTGCCGATGATCTACCCGATCGGATATCACACCCACCAGGAAGAACATGCCGGCCGAACTGAGCCCATGGGCGATCATCTGGAACATGGCCCCGTTCATACCCATCTTCCAGTAGTCGAGGCTGCCGGCCGAGGAGGACCAGACACCCATGCCCAACACCACGTAGCCCATCTGGCTGATCGAACTGTAGGCGACCAATCGTTTGAAGTCTTTTTGGGCCATGGCGGCAATCGCCCCGTACACCATGCTCACCACGCCGATTCCACAGACCAGCCAGGCCAATTCGTAGGCTGCGGCGGGACAGATCGGATAGCAAATGCGAATGATTCCGTACCCACCCATCTTCAAGAGGACCCCGGCCAGGATCATCGAAACTGGCGTGGGGGCCTCGACGTGTGCGTCGGGTAACCAGGTATGCAGCGGCACGGCGGACACGGTGATCAAGAAGCCGATCAACAACAGCAGGAACGCCCACCATTGGACCGATTTACCCCAAAGCAATTCGCGGTCGAACGGCGAGTCGTCCAACTGCCCCAACTCGGCCAGTGCCAGGATGTTGAATGTGTGGATCGGCTTGTCCAGCGGACCGGTATAGTATTCGGTCATGACCGCCGCATGAACGCGGCAGATGTCCAGCCGGTCTTCGTCCAGTTTGCGCAAATCGCTGGCGAAGTAGAGCATCAACAGGGCCACCTGTATCAGCACGCTGCCGGCGAGTGTGAAGAGGACGAACTTGATGGCTGCGTGTTTGCGTCGCGGTCCACCCCAAACGCCGATCAGGAAGTACGTCGGCAGCAGCAGCACTTCCCAGAAAACGAAGAACAAGAAGAAGTCCAACGACATGAACACGCCTAACATGCCGGTTTCCAAGAGCAAGAACAGGATGCAGTACGCCTTGACGTGCTCTCTGATCGTCCAACTCGCCCACATCGCCAACATGCTCAGAAACGACGTGAGCAACACCAGCGGGAAGTTGATGCCGTCGATCCCGAGGAAGTAATGGATATCGAACGACGGGATCCAACTCAGGTTGAAGGCGTCCTGCATCTCGGCCACACCCAGGGCGAAACGGCACGAGCCCGACTGCTCGTCCGATGGAATGGCCAGCCAAGCGGTCAGCAAGAATACGGCCACCGTAGTAAGAAGCGAGAATAGCTTGATCAGTTCCTCGCGTCGCTTCGGCAGGAAGCAGATGGCCAGCGCCGAGGCGGTGGGCAAAAAAATGATCAGGCTCAATATCACAACGGCGTGTGATAGGAAACTCACGAACATGGTATGTTTACCGTCCGTAAAGCCGCGACCGGTGGTCGTGCCGAGTATAGTCCCCAGACGATTGGCCCGAAACCGGAGGGCAAAATGAACTGAGTGTCGTGGTACATATTCGCCTAACCCGTTCGTAGTGACCGCATTCATGCGGTCTTTCCGAGCATTCAGCAGGTGGACCCGATGAATCGGGTTACTTCGAACGGGTTGGGCGAATGTTTACGTGTCGTGTTCCCGCAATCGGAGACAAGTCGGTTTTGCCCACTTCTGAGGGGTATCCGGCGGCGAAAAACACCCACCTCAGAGGTAATTTCCCAAAAATCTGAGATTTCTCGGGGGGTGCCCTCCATTTTTGTTGACAGAAGGTTCCTGGCAGTTAGAATCAAGGTTACCGTTTGGGGTGGTTGTCTGACGTGGGCGACGGCCTAAACGGCTGGATGGTTGACATCGGATTGCCCCTGTAATTTCACTTAACGAATGGGAGAAGGAAGAAGATGGACAAGTATCGAACCTCTGGTGTGCTCATTGTATTACTCGCTGCAGTCGCGGTGATCGGCATGGTATCCGAAACGGCTACCGCCGTAGATACATATTGGCAGGCAGCAGCCCCCGCGGATTGGAGCAGCGCCAACTGGAATAACGGCGAGCCGGGGAATCTGGACAGAGGCTTCCTTGACAATGGCGGGACGATCAACATCACGCAGACGGGCGAGACATTTTATAGGTTCTACATTGAAGGTGGTGGTGGCGGCGGCGGCACTGTCAACATGACCGGTGGCGACGTCAATATCAGTAATGCCTATGGCGCCAACTGCAAGATCGCGATCGGCAGCGGCGGCGGCGGTGTCTTGGGCACGTGGAACCACAGTGGTGGAACACTGACTGGGAACTCCTCCAACGCCCAACTTCAGGTCGGTGCCTGGTGCGGTGGCCCAACGGGAGGCGATGGCTACTTCTACCATACCGGCGGAACGGTCGACGTCTCCGTCCTGTTTGTTGCGTGCTATGCTACCGGCGTCTATGAACTGACCGGCAGCAGCGCGCAGTTGACCACCGAGGCCTCGTCTGTCGGCTACGGTTACAGTACGCAGGGTACCGGAATTGGCAACTTCCTCCAGACCAACGGCACGCATACCACCGGCCGGCTTTGTGTCGGGGGCGGTTGGAACGATGGTGGAACCGGTACATACAACATGCAGGGAGGAAGCTTGACCGTCAACGGTTGGCTGGATCTGGGGTGGGTAGACACAACCAGTGCCGGCAACTTCCCGTGCGTTGGCACGTTCAATCAGAGCGGCGGAACCGTGACTATCCAAGATGCCGTGGCGATTGGGTACGGCTATAATAACGCTGACAGCACGGGTACGTACAATTTCACCGGCGGCACATTGACCGACGATGCAAACAACGCCGACTTGTACGTCAGGTATGATGGCGGTACCGGAACCTTCCAAGGCCGCGGCACGGTGGACCTGTCGGGAACCCTGCAGAATAACGGCCGGGTGATTGCCGACGGCGGCACGCTGAATATGTCCAGCTTTGGCTCCGTAACCAACACAATGGACAACACCATGACCAACGGCTGGTTCGCCATGGACGGCGGGAAGCTTGAACTCCCCTCAGTACCCGTGTCCGGCGACGGGTCGTACAACTGGGGTGAGGATCCCAGTGACACCCAGATCGACCTGGTCAATAGCGCTCGGGTAACGTTCGCCGGGGTATCAGGCAGTGGGGACCTGGACATCGACTTGCTGGATCCGGCCAACGCCGCGGCACCTAATACGACTACGTTCGAGGAAGTTGTCGGGTTGTGGGAAGTCGCCAATACTGGGTTCGCCTTCGGCAGCGCCGATCTCACCTTCCGCTATGACGACGCCTCGACGGCGAATGAAAGCAAACTGCAACTCTTTCAGCATGAGGGCGGGAGTTGGGTCGAGGTGCCTTCTACCCTTGACATGGTTAATAACTTGATTTCCGCCACCGGCCTGACCTCGTTCTCGGCGTTCGTGGTTGGGGCGATTCCGGAACCCTCCACCGTTGCCCTGGCTCTCCTCGGCCTGTTGACCCTGGGCCTGTACGGCCGGCGCAGGCGGAGAGTCTGATCGTTGGCGGTGCTGAATCAAGAAGCCCCATCGGTAGACGGTTACCGGGGGGGCTCTTTTGATCGAGTCTGCTGGGGCAAGACCCACATGCTGCCGTGCACAAGGCCGCGACCGGTGGCCGTGTCGAGGGACTCACAAAAAACCGCAGGTTTGGCCTAGGACGCGACCACCGGTCGCGGCTTTATGAGTATAGCTAAACCAGAGGGGCCTATTCGGCGTTCTGCTTCTTGGCGGCCCCCCGCGCGATTGGGTCGAATTCGTCGGGCCACACGGTCTGATCGTCGAACGACGCGTCGGTCAGTTCGATATCTTCGACCAGTGCCTCGGCCAGATCGGCGCCCGTCAGGTCGGCTCCCGCCAGGCAGGCGTGACTGAGATCCGCCTGGTAGAGATTGGCGTGATGCAGATTGGCACCACTCAGATCGGCGCCCGACAGGTCCGAAAGCATCAGCGCCGTTCCCATGAGGTTTGCACCGCGGAGGTTGGCCTGAACCAGACTGGCCTTGAACAAGGCAGCGAGTGAGAAGTCGGCCTCCTCCAGGTCGGCCTTTTCGAGGTTGGTTCGCGTCAGCGTAGTCTGTCTAAGATCGGCACCGCGCAGATGGGCCCCAACCAAGTCGGCGCCAGTCAAGTC
Organism: Pirellulales bacterium; assembly: GCA_030607895.1. Classification (GTDB taxonomy): domain Bacteria; phylum Planctomycetota; class Planctomycetia; order Pirellulales; family Thermoguttaceae; genus JAUWJC01. Next base: position 4,890 of record JAUWJC010000124.1, on the reverse strand, counting down.
CTGGGCTTCGATCCGGTGTAGCACTGCCCCAGTCGTCTTGTGTTTGATCTCGATCAGTGGAACTGGCCCGCCACGATTGCTTGATAGGAGCCGAACTGCCCCAATTGTTCACATATCGTCCGTCGCCTGCAAGGGGATCATAATAGTATACAATCCGATAATGTGCCAGAGTGTGAGAAACGGCCTCGATTGGTGCCATGAGCGGATCGCCGGGCGGGTCCGTAAGCCCCGGTGTGACAACAGGTTGCGCGATTGCGAATTTTTACGAACAACCGGGCGACGCGAATTTCATGTTAAGCGACTCGACGCCCGCTCGCAAAGATCAACCAACTCGGAGACGGTGGCTTTGAGCCGCTGCCAATCGTCGCCTTCCCGCATCTGTTCGCCGATTGCCCGGGCTGTATCGGAAATGCGAGAAAGGCCGTAGATGGCCGCCGAACCCTTCAACTGGTGGGCAAGGTATTCCAGCAAGTCGCGATCGCGGCGGTCTAGTGCTTCGCGGATGCTGTCGGCCCGATCGGGCAATTCCGCGAGAAAGTCCCGCATCAGTTCGGCCAATTTGTCATCGTCGAGGAATTCGCTTCCCAGCATACCCCGCGGTCCGGCAATGGTTTTCGGCCTTGCGGACGGCGGACCGATTGCGTCGATGGGTTGCCCCAGGTGGCGGGCGACGGCTCTCAGCAGTTCCGCCTGATCGAGCGGCTTGGCGATGTAGTCGTCGCAACCGGCGGCGAGACACTCCTGGCAGTCGCCCAGCATGGCGTGGGCGGTCAGTGCGACGATGGGCCCTTGCCAATCGCGTCGCCGCAACTGGCTGGTGGCTTCGTGTCCGTCGAGGACGGGCATTTCGATGTCCATCAGAATCAGGTCGTACGGTCTTCCTTCTTCGGCCGATTTCCAGGCCATTTGGCAGGCCGCGAGGCCGTTGTCGGCCAGATCGACCTCCAGCCCCGCCTGCTCCAACGCCAACCGGACCAACCGCCGGATATCGCGGGCGTCTTCGGCCAGCAAGATGCGACCGTGAAGTGCGCCGGCCAGGTCCGCCGCGGCTAGTTCTGCTTTTTCCGTTTCAACTTCCAGGAGCGTTTCGAGCATGGGGACCTGTTCGAGCGGTCCCGGGTCGATCGAGAGGGTGAAGGTGCTTCCCTTGCCGAAGTGGCTTTGCATTTGGATATCTCCGCCGAGCATTCGTGCCAACCGCTTCGAGATTGCCAGGCCCAACCCGGTGCCGCCGAAACAACGGCTGGTGGAAGTATCGGCCTGAGTGAAGGGCCGAAAGAGTTCGCCCATTTGCTCGGGCGTCATGCCGATGCCGGTGTCGGAAACGACAAACTGCATCCGCGGTGGAGCTTGCCGGGAAGTCGTGTAGCGGACAATGATATGAACGCTGCCCTGCTCGGTGAACTTGATTGCGTTGCCCAGCAGGTTGACAAGGATTTGTCTGAGTCGGATCGGGTCGGACAGGATCGTTTCCGGCAGGGGGAACTCGTAGCGGACGTCCAGGTCAAGCCCCTTTTCTTCCACCCGGATTCGTACCATCGAAACGGCGTCCTGAACGATTTGCCAGGGGGAGAACCGGGTTTTTTCGAGCGTCATTTTGCCCGCCTCGATCTTCGACAGATCGAGGATGTCGTTGATTAAATCGAGCAGGATATTGCCGTTGCGGCGGATCGTTTCCAGGTGGTCGCGTTGCTCCTCGTGAGACAAGTGTGGTGTCATCAGCAGCTCGGCGAAGCCGAGGATGGCGGTCATGGGCGTACGGATTTCGTGGCTCATGTTGGCCAGGAACGCGCTCTTCGCCCGATTGGCCGCTTCGGCCGCCTCTTTGGCCCTGGCCAATTCCTCCTCGGCCCGCTTGCGCTCGGTGATGTCGTGGATGAACGCGATCACACAAGGCCGGCCATGGTACCTGAGCGGATCGGGGCGAGCTGCAACATCGGCGTAGAAGACACTGCCATCCTTCCGCTGGAAAGGAAGACCCTCAGCAATAGGTAGTCTACCTTCGGACTGGGCTTTGAAGCACTTGAAGACGTGTGGCAACGACTCCTTGGGATGGATGTCATCTACCGACATCTCGAAGAGTTCGTCTTCCGAGTATCCCAGCATCCGGCATATGGCCGCATTTACCTGAAGAAAGCGTCTCGTCTGGCGGTCGGCGACCAATAGGCCGTCCACCATCCCGTCATAGATGGCCTGCAACTCTTCGAGCCGTTGTCGCAGCGACTCGTCGGCCTTTGCGGTTTCCGGAAGGTTCGATTTGCCAAAAATCGCCTTCTTGGCAGCCATTGTTTGCCCCTTGACGCTCCCCGCCGGCTGGTGGGGCCATGCGGGAGGTCACTTACTGAGAAGTGTGTTACTGAAAGGAGAGTCAACAGGTGTGATGCCGCACCGGCAAGCATATGCCCATAAACCCGTGATTCTACCGCATATCGGCAAACGTGGCAATACCCCGGTTTAGTGGGTCCGGCAATATATCTGGGTAACCTAGCGCGGCCCGCGGCGGCAACCAAACTGTTTAGCCCCGGTGGCCACACCGGGGCACCACCACCGCGTGGCCGCGGCGGCTAAACGCAACTGTACAAACCACTGTACAACATGTGCGCACGGCGAGCGGAAGTTGCAACGGTAGACTCTAACCCGGACGAGCCTGAACCATAACGACAAGCTGCCTTCCCGGTGGGCAATGCCCTCCCTACTGCTTGGGTGTCGCCCTTAGTTGCTTGGCCTTGGCATAGTCGGCTTGGGCCTTGGCGTTTTCATGGGCCTTGTGGTAGGCGACCGCGCGGTTGTGGTAGGCATCGGCGTACTTGGGGTCGATGCGAATTGCCTCGGTGTAGTCGGCGATGGCCTTTCCCAACTCACCCAACGTGCGGTAGACAACGCCCCGATTATTGTAAGCCCGGGCGTACTGGGGGTCGGCCCGAATGGATTCGTCAAGATCGGCAATAGCCAGATCGAGCATTCCGTTTTCGCAATAGAGCGTACCACGGTTGCAGTACGCTTTTGCATAGGTGGGGTCAAGCCGAATCGCCTCGCCGAACAGTTCGAGTGCCCGATCCGTATTTCCCTTCACCCAGCAGATAATCCCCCGCCGACAAGTGTCGACAGCGTCTTGCATGGATGCCACCCTTGTTGCCAGAGGGAGCCGAAAAAGGGACCAGGTTTAATTTTTGCGAAGCACCCTCCGGGCCGCAGGCGGCAAATTAAACCTGGTCCCTTTTTCGGCCCGTCAATACTCCCGTTTCGTGATAATGCCCGGCTGCGGCACGGGATACTTGCCGTTGGCGTCAGCCTCGAGCGGCGCGGGACCGTCCATCGTCAGCTTGTCGGCACCGGGCGCGAACTCGTGCTCGCAGTTAAGGATCTGGTCGTAGGTAATAATCTGGCCGGTATGGGCAGCCATCCGGCCCATCGAGGTGACAAGGCTGGCCTCGGCGCCGCGCTTGACCTCGTTAAACGGCTTGTCCTGCCGAATGGCGTCGATCAGGTCTTCCCACTCCAACTGGTAAGGACTCGGCTCGGGCTGCGGGAAGGCCCAGATGAGTTTATCCTTGTCCATGTTCTGCCCTTGAAAAGTCCGCGCCTTCCCCGGATGGTGGCTCGTCATGCTGATGACCGCCAAACCCTTGGAGCCGTGGGCGAAGCTGGCAAACTTGTTGTAGCAGCCGAGCATCGTCCGGCCGTAGTAGAACAGCTTGCTTCCATCGGCATAGGTGTACTCGACCGAGTAATTATCGAAGTTCTGATCGATGCTGTCGCCGCGGTAATGACGGCCGCCGGTGGCTTGGGCCTCGATGGGCCAGGAGCCTTTCATCCAGGAGCACTCGTCGACCTGGTGGATGTAGAAGTCGCTGTAGCAGCCGCCGCTGGCCCAGAGGAAGCTGTGGAACCGCTTGATTTGGTAGAGGAGTTCGCTGATGTCCGCCGGTTTCGGGCCGGAGAAGGCGGTGACGATGGGCCCGTGCATCCGGTAGGCCCGCATCGCGATGATGTCGCCCACCTCGCCGTCCTCGATCCGCTTCTTGAGTTCTTGCCGCCCTTTGCAGTGCCGGACCATCAGACCGACGCCCACCTTGAGGTTTTTCTTCTCGGACTCTTCGGCCAGTTTGAGCATCCTTCGGGTGCTGGGGCCGTCTACCGTAACCGGCTTTTCCATGAAGACGTTGAGTCCCTTTTCGACGGCATAAGTGAAGTGGACCCAGCGGAACGCCGGCGGCGAGGCGAAGATCGCCACGTCGCCCGGCTTCAAACAATCCATCGCCTTCTTGTAGGCGTCGAAGCCGATGAACTTGCGGTCCTCCGGCACGTCGACCTTATCGCCGAACCTCTTCTTCAGCCGCTTATGGCTGCCCGACACGCGGTTCTCGAAGACATCGGCCATTGCGACCAGCTTGATCGGCCCGCTTTTCACCGAAAGCGCGTTGGCCGCCGCGCCGGCACCCCGGCCGCCGCATCCGATCAGAGCGACCTGGATGGTGTTATTCTCGGCGGCATGGACGTGCGGTATGGCCGTCCCCGCCAGAGCCGCCCCCGCGGCAACCCGGCCGGTATTTTTCAAAAACTCGCGACGCGACGACACGCTCTTCGTGGTTTCGCTCATGGCGGATCTTTCTCCTATGTGGCTGTTGGCTACTTGTAGTCTGGAAAGTTGCAACTCCCCGGGAATTCCCGGCCTCGGGCCGAAAAACCGTTCAAGACGGCTCACAACCCCTATTATCGACGATAGGCCAACGTTTCGCAAGCGTCGCCGATTTGCCGGAAAATGAGGCCTCTATCGGCGACAGGAGTCGCCTTCTACAATACGCGTTTCGTGACCGTGCCGAGTATATTCTCATTTTACACCTGGAGGTAACGAAGATGTCCAAGCGAAAGACCGCCGGTTGGTTGTTT
>JAUWJC010000299.1 GCA_030607895.1 Pirellulales bacterium | reverse complement strand
TGAGGTACTGGCACTCAAGTGACCTTGAGGTACTGACACTTGCCCGGTATGCCTTACGAAGACGGACACACCCACAGCGAGCCGGGGCTCTACAGAATGCCCAACGATGATCTGATCCTGCAGTTCTGGCGTACCTGGTGTTGGTCGGGGACAAAACAACTCCGTTCCAAAGACAACGGGAAGACCTGGACTGTCGACATCGAGCAGGTCGAAGTGGAGGGGGTGACGGGAGCAGAGGACAACATGGCGATCGGTACGGAGGATTTTTTCGTGGATCCCGAGCATCCCTCCCACCTGTACATGGCATTTCAATACTTCCGTTACAACTCGAAGGCAGGCACCTTGCTGGCTCGCTCGACGGATAACGGCAAGAGTTACTCTTTTCTCAGTTGGATAGGACCTTTGGCCGACGAAAAAGCCCCCGACGGAGGTGCCACGTTTGAGCCGGCGATCGAATACGTGGGTAAACGAACAATCGTGGCTGTGATGCGCGACGCTGCGGGAAACCGGCGGACCTGGCAAGCCATCAGTACCAACATGGGCGCCTCATTTAGCCCACTGACCGACATCTCCGACAAGATCAACGGCGGAGTCCCCAACGGACTTTGGCAGCGCGTGAGGCTCTACAAGGAAAGCAATCCCTATTTCCAGTACAACAATCAACTCAGTTACGCGCGCGGTGAAGGACGACTGTGGGGCTTTGGATTGCACAGCAACGGAGGTGGTTTTACTCGAAAGCCTGTCGTCTACTGGTCCGATGACAACGGCCAGTCATGGCATGGGCCGGAGTTGCTCCACGGTCCGATGCGCCCCGGAACAGATACCGGATATGGAGATCTCAAGCGCAGAGTGGACAACACGTTCGTGGCGGCCACCTATTATGGCCATCCGCCAGGTTCGAGGAACGAAGCGGATGTGGAACAATACACGTTTGGCGGCGAAAGGGCCACGCTGATCATCGAAACCGATCGGAATGGTGATGGAGTACCCGAGGCGGACTCGCGCCGATGTGAGCTACACGGCGGAAAGAACGTTGTTCCCGTATCCTCACTTCCTGCTCGACGTTGGAGGTTCAGGTTGCTCCTCGGCTCTAACAACAAAGTCCGCGGACCCAAAATTGGCAGCGTGGACATAACGGCAAGAAAGACATCCGCGCCGCGATGACACGGGACGCTGCCAACTGATCGACAGTACCGCGGAGTTCGACGCTACTCAAGCCAGCGGCGGCGACTGGCGTGACTTCCGCACAAGCTTGCGATACTGGCGCGGGCTCTGGGCTCGATCATTGCCGTGCCGTAGCGAGCCGCCGGGTTTATCTCGGCGCTGCACTGGCGCGGGGGTAAACCCCGCAGCTCGCCAAGTGTCGCAAAATCTAAAGAACTTGCCGCAAAGTGTACTGCCAGATCATTGACAAGCTGGGAAGTCTGAGCATATTATGCAACTGGGATTATCGCCACAAAGCCGCGACCCGCCTCGGGCCGGAAGAGTACGCTGGTGCGCAATCGCCGCTGACCGTCGAGGTCACCGCCGACTCGGAGGGTCGGATCGACATCGAGATTCCAGGCCCCTGACGTTCTCCCGCCCCTTGACCCGGACTTCTCACCAGTAAATTCACCACGGAGGCACGGAGGACACGGAGAAGCGGCTTTGATTGGAGTTCTGATAGCTTAGTTCTTAACCAGGAGATTTTACTGAATGACCTCTTCAACAGACCATGCGAAAGACCCGTTACACGGCGGTCGGCTGTCGCGTAGGGAAATCATTGCGGCCTTGGGGACCGGCGCGGCCGGAGCGCTTCTGGCCGGTCGGACCGCCGCCGCTGCCGAGGGGCCGAAGGCCAAGCAAGCGCCGCAACCCAGGACGCGACTGAGCGGCAAGTACGACGTAATCGTGGCCGGCGGGGGGATCGCCGGAGTGGCCGCCGCAACCGCCGCCGCCAAGGCAGGGGCAAAGGTCGCCCTGGTCGAGTTGCAACCATTCGCCGGCGGTGTTGCTACCGCCAGCTTGGAACCTTCCATGTGTAACTACTTCCATAACACCCGGGGCGAACTGATCGTCGGCGGCCGGCCGCTGGAACTGGTCCAGCGGATGGTCAAGCTGGGCGCCGCTCACAAGAACTGGGACAAGCACCGGGGGCACGTCGTCTTCGACGTCGAGCTGGGTAAGCTGGCTATGGACGAAATGCTCGAAGACGCCGGAGTTGACATCCTCTACGGAACCATCGTCACCGCCGCGGTGATGGAAGCTGGGAAGCTGGTCGGGTTGCACGTGGCCAACCGGTCGGGTAACCAGGTGATGCTGGCCGGGTGCGTGGTGGACTGCACGGGCGATGACGACGTGGCCCATTACGCGGGCGCCCCGCTGCACGTGGGGCAAGGGCAAGCCTCCGTGCATAGCTTCCTGTTCCGGCTGGGTAACGTCGATCTGGACGCCATGTATGAATACTTCAAGGCCAATCCCTCGGAATACGTGGCAGGGAGCGACATCAACTTGTCCTTCGAGGAAGGAATGAAGTTTTACGAAGACACGGGTGTGATGTACATCCATCACCACGGCACGAAATTGAAGAAGGCCGTGCAGGAGCCGATCGCCCGGGGCGAGTACTCGCGCGACTTCGGGCCGTTCAAGAAACTGGACGCCTTCCAGATGCACGGCATCCGCCACAACAAGACGCTGGTGGTGAACACGGGCTGGTTCACGATGGTAGAACCGGACGCGGCCAGGCTGTCGGACATCGTCCGAGAAGGCCGAAAGATGGCCCAGTACGTGACGAAGTTCCTCCGCAAGCACCTGCCCGGCTGCCAGGACAGCTTCGTACTCGCCACGGCCAATGCTCCGGGAGTGCGCCGCACCCGCTGGCTGAAGACCAACTTCACCATGACCCGGGCGATCTACGAAACCGCACCCCGTTACCCCGACGCCGTCGGCCGCGGCGTGAAAATCCAAAGCCATCCACTCTATCGAACCGACCAAACGTTCGACGTACCGCTGCGTTGCCTACTGCCGCAGGGGGTGGAAGGACTGCTGGTGGGCAGCGGCCGCGGGGCCTCCTGTGTTCCCGCGGAGCTGTTCCGCTGCCAACCGGTCACCATGATCGTCGGTCAGGGGGCCGGAGTGACCGCCGCGGTGGCCGTCCGCGACGGCGTCGCGCCGCGCAAGGTCGATATCAAGGCGGTCCAGGATGCGCTCCGAAAACAGGGTGTGAATATGTCGTAGCAGAACCCCTAATGTGGCTTGCAACCACGACGGGGCACACGCCCACGGCCGCAAACAAAACCGTTTAGCCCCGACGGCTACGCCGGGAGCATCACCGCCCCGCCGAACACAGTCGGCGGGCTTTCGAGTACTGAACAAGTTAAGCGGAGAGAATTGCGGCCGCGTGGGTTCGCTCATGGCGAGTGGGCTGTTACAATGGTACCGATACTCAAGACCTAATTTCCGGAGCCTTTCGATGAACACAAATCGTTCCGTTGTTGTCTTGCTGCTCTGTATCGTCGCTGGGTTACAGGCCTCTTGGGCCGACGAATGGCCCCAGTGGCGAGGTCCTAACCGCGACGGCGTTTGGGCCGAAACGGGGATTATCGACAAGTTCGATGCGCCCCGGATCAAGCTCAAGTGGCGAGTCCCAATCTCCAGTGGCTACAGCGGCCCGACAGTCGCCGACGAACGGGTTTACGTCATGGATCGAGTTGTTGATCCGAAGGAAATGGAACGGGTCCATTGTTTCGACTGGCAAACGGGCAGAACAATCTGGTCGCACGGTTACAATTGCAAGTACGGGGACATCGGCTATCGAGCGGGACCACGGGTCTCGGTTCTCGTTGAAGGCGGACGTGCCTATAGCCTCGGCACGGCCGGACGTCTATTCTGCCTTGACGCCAAGAGTGGGGCCGTCTTGTGGGATCGGGACTTGAAAGCCGAATACAACATCCGTATGCCCAACTGGGGTATCGCGGCCTCGCCGGTTATCGAGGGCGATTTGCTGATCGTTCAGATTGGCGGCGACAACAACGCGTGCGTATGCGCCTTCGACAAGAAAAGCGGCCACCAGCGGTGGAAGTCGTTGCCGGACGATGCCTCGTACTCCGCTCCGATTGTCATCGATCAGGCCGGCAGGCGCGTCCTCGTCTGCCTGACGGGCGACCGTATCGTGGGCCTTGACCCACGCAGCGGTCGTCTCGACTGGGAATATCCGTGGCCCTGGAAGAGTTGGCCGATCGGCATAGCCACTCCCGTCGTGCATGAGAACCGCCTGCTGATTTCCGATGCGCACAACGGCTCTCTGCTTCTGCGGCTCTCTCAAGAGAGTGCTCGCGTGGAGAAAATGTGGCATCGCAACAAGAAAAACTCGCCGGACGGCGCGGCCTTGCACTGCCTCAATTCGACTCCTTTCATCGACGGCCAACATATCTATGGCGCGGACTCGCGCGGCGTCTTGCGTTGCTTGCGGCTCGAAACGGGCGAACAGGCGTGGGAGGACAAAACCGCCGTGCCGGAAGGTCGCTTCGCAACCATCCACCTGATTCACCGTGGCAACCGAACCTGGATGTTCAACGAGCGCGGCGAGTTGATTATCTCAAAACTGACGCCCGAAGGGTTTCAAGAACTCAGCCGGGCGAAACTGATCGAGCCCACGATGGAACAGTTTCGCCGACGCGACGGCGTCACCTGGTCGCATCCGGCATTTGCCTATCGACACGTTTTTGCACGCAACGACAAGGAACTCGTTTGTGCGGACTTGTCGGCCCGGTAAGCGCGTCCAAAAAAGGGGACAGGCACCGTCGGCATGCCGGAAACTCCCGAAAAAACCAGCCCGTGACGGAGCCAGGCCCCATTTTCCACTGACCGCTTACAGTTTGAGTAATACGATCTCACCCGCTATCCATTACCCACTGACCACTATGATCGTCACCATCGACGGACCCGCTGGAGCCGGCAAGAGTACTGTCGCCCGAGCGTTGGCCAAACGGCTCGGGTTCCGCTTTCTCGACACGGGAGCCATGTATCGGGCCGTGACGCTGGCCGGGATGCGCCGCAAGGTGGATTGGGAGCGTCCGGACGAACTGGCCGAACTGGCCCGGCAGGCGAAAATCGATCTGGTCGGCGATCGGGTCTTGCTGGACGGTGAGGACGTGACGGAAGCGATTCGTTCGCAAGAGGTGACGCTCCGGTCGTGCCATGCGGCCGGCAACCCTCGGGTTCGGGAGCGTTTGGTCGAGTTGCAGCGGGCGGTGGCCGGCGGGACAAACATAGTGACCGAAGGCCGCGACCAGGGAACGGTCGTCTTTCCGGATGCCCGGTGCAAAGTGTTTCTGACCGCCAGTCCCAAAGAGCGAGCCGCCCGGCGCCTCGGCGATCTCGAAGCTCAAGGTGAAGCGGCCACGTTGGCCGAAGTGCTCGACGCGCAGCAGCGTCGCGACCGGCGCGATTCCAGCCGGTCGGTCGGGCCGTTGGCCAAGGCGCCCGACGCCGTCGAACTATGCACCGACGGCATGACGGTGGATCAGGTCGTCGACCGCCTGGTATCGCTGGTGCGCAAGCGACAATAGTTTAGCCGGCGGGCGTGGCCCCCGTGGCAAGGACCGGGGTCTTGGGGAAAAACCCCGCCGGCCAGCCCGCCCGCGAAACCACAACCC
>JAUWJC010000474.1 GCA_030607895.1 Pirellulales bacterium | reverse complement strand
GAGAGCGTAAGCGAGCGGAAGTAGACCGTCTCGCCCGGCTGGTACATCGGCTTGTCCAAAGCCAGTTGGGTAACGTAGCGGACCGGCACGACTTCCAGTCGGGTGTCGACTTTCTCCTGCTTGTCCCCGTGCCAGGCCACCACCTTCAACTCCACCTGGGAAGGAAGCGCCATGTCGGCCGGAATAGTCACTTCCAGGTGGCCGTTCTCGTCGGTCATCTCCTTATGTCCCAATAGACGAGTGCCGTTGGTGTAAACGGCGAACTCGACCTGCGACGGCATCGCAGCGCCGGTGACTGACGAGGTTGTGATTGTGTACCGGTTCGACACACCGGCTTTCAAGCGGGCCGGCCCGGCAACCATCAGCCGTACTTGCTCCGAGGCAATCTCCGTTAGATCGTGCCAATGCCACCAGTAAGAACCGGCCGACAGCAGCAACAATACTCCGGCGGTCACCCCAACCGCCCAATTGGCGCCTCGTACCCAGGGCGCCCTGGTCCGACCGTTTGTTTTGCCGGCCGGTCGGGACACTCCTCGGATGGGTTCTGATTCAGACGGCGTGCTCATGACATCCTCCGGCAGTTTGGTTAGCGGCACCGTTTAGGCCGAAAAAGGGACCAGGTTTAATTTGCCGGAACGGCCCGGAGGGTGCTTCGCACAAATTAAACCTGGTCCCTTTTTCGGCTTCGGCCATAGATTGCGGTTTTGCGACGTAGTTGTCAGTAGTCAGTTATCAGTAGTCAGTAGTCGGAGATTGGAAACAGCGGCTCTTGTGAGTATTCAGACTGATAACTGAAAACTGATAACTGATAACTCCATTCCAAAACCGCAGTTTGTGACCGCGTTGAGTATACCGGCTGGAGCGACCAGCCGCCGGGTGGGATTCGCACCCACTGGAATCAACAACCCTTACACGGCACACTGAGAAATACGGGCTAGCGGTCCGCGCGTGACGGTGAAACAGCCCGATTCGCGAGTGATTCCAGGCTTCTTCGTGGCCATTTTCTCGGCCGGCACCCAATTCGGCGCGTGGCCGGTCGGCTGGTACAATTGCCGGATGGAGTTTTTGGGAAGGACAGGTCTGTTATCCTGTTCCGGGACTTGATATGCTTTTGGCGTGGGGCAATTCGAATATCGAGTTTCTGGAGGATAGAACATGAAGAAGGATGAAATCCTTGCCAAACTCGCCGCTGGTGGGATCAGTGCCGAGGAGGCGTCCAAGCTTCTGGACAAGGCGGAACAGGAAAGGCGCGGCTCGCTGTACTGCAAGGTCAGCCAGAAAGGCGCGATTAGCATCTATGGGCTGCAACGGATGCCGGTCACCCTATACGTCGAGCAGGGGGAGCGACTCCTGGACTTCAGTGACGAGATTCGGAAGTTCATGAAGGAGCATGATGCCGAATTGAAGCGGAAAAACACGTGAATTGGCGACGTATCGAGAAGTCAGCTACTCTTTGCAGCTACTCTTTGCAGGTACTCGGCCACCACCGTAGCATAGGCCGCAAACGGCCGGCTTTCGAGGCAATGTCTCCGTCTCCGGCCGGTGACCAGCCATGAGGCCGATCCACGGCACAGACGTTACATTAGAAAAGCAACGTCAAAATAGGAAAGAACCGGCAAGTCTTTTGGTTGTATTGGTTGTGCCTCGGGTAGGGGTCATGCCTAATGTTTGCATGATGCCAATTCCGATGTATTTCAACACTTCAGTGTTCACCGGCGTAGTGTGCTTTCCGCTCGCCAAGTACTCGCCCCAGATTCTTACCGCGTGAGGTAAAAACCTGCGTGATTCTCCGCGCTGACGGTCTGCGCGGCGGCAGCCAAGTAATTTTGGTTGCTGGCAGGCTTCGTTGGGAGTTGAGGGTCGAGAGTTGAGGGTTGAGGGTTGAGACCCCCAGGTCTGGACCCTGACGCCTTGGCTGCAATGGGTTCGTCGTGTTCGACGTTGCCCGTTTTGTCAGGTTGAGTGCGATACTGTTGAGGGGGGATGCCGCATGTTGGGTTACGTTGGCCGGCTAGGGATGACCGCACTGCTGATGGCGCATCTGTCTTTCTGCGGGGCGTGCAGCCGGCGGTGGGCATTCGCCCATCCCGGCAGTTTGATCTCGAAGGCCACAACTCCAACCGGTGCATCGGACCCCTTCTTCGCACATCGGCCGCCCGACTTGGCCCAGTCACCCGTGAGATTGCCGCGGACCCAGGACCAGCCATCTCGCACGACGATTTTGGCGGCGCACGAGGCGGAGTACGTCGCTGGCACGCCTTCCGACTCGACGCGGTCTGGGGAACTGCAACTGGCGGCGGGCTACCTGCCGGGCGATTCGAGAGTGATTTCGGCCGACGGCGCGTGGCCCACCCCGCTGTCCGAGTCGATTATCGAACAATCGCGTAGGCAGGCCCACGGCATCCGCCCGCGTGTGTGCCGCCGACTTCGCGAGGCGAAATACAAGGTCTTGGCCGACTATCGCGATTACTACTCGTGGCCGAACATGCGGGATTTGTTGCTGGGTGTTTCGATGGGCAGCATTTTCGCCAATACCTCGATGGATCAGGACATCCGCGATTGGTATCAGGAGGACGTCCGAGATTCGGGCACGGACGATTTCGCCTCGTTTTGGAAGGTCTTTGGAGACGGACGTATCTTCATCTCGTCCTTTGCCGCAATGGCCATTGCCGAGGGCCTGATCGCCATCGAGGAGGGCGAGCCGGGCTACCACGTGGGCGGGTTCTCCGATCGAGTTACCCGCGCTTACCTGGTCGGCGCGCCTCCGATGCTCTTCATGCAGGTCTGTCTGGGCGCCTCGCGACCTGGCGAAAAGACGTACCAGTCGCGGTGGAGGCCGTTTGAGGACAACAACGGGGTCAGTGGGCACGGGTTCGTCGGAGCGGTGCCGTTTCTGACGGCCGGCAAGATGATCGAGCAGGACCATCCATACATGGCGGGCTGCCTCTATTTCTGCTCGGCCCTGCCTGCCTGGTCGAGAGTAAACGACGACGACCACTACTTCTCGCAGGCCTGCCTCGGCTGGTGGATGGCCTATCTGGCCTGCCGAACGGTGAACGACACGGAGGACGAGTATCGGCATCTCACGTTCACCCCCCTGGCCATGAACGACACGGTTGGCATTGGGGCGGTCTACCAGCGATAGCATTCCGAAGACTGCCTGATTGCCCAATTTGTGCCGGCAATAACCCGGCCCAAGCCAAAAAGCAGGACGAATCAGGTATGGCGTTCTTGGGATTCTCCATGTACGTCCGCCGGCAAGTGCCGTTTTCCCGGGGTTTTACGAATTGTTGGACATTATGGACGTATGCTGCACCCGTCCAATAATTCCCCCCGGCCGTCATGTGCGGTTGCAAGTTGTTATCCACCGTCAACTTACAGCGTCGGGTCATTGTGATTCTACCTTGCCGAAACTCTTGTCAAGAGGACTTTCCTCGATTCATTTACCGCCGTAACTTTCCACGCCACAACGAGTTACAATCGCCCGAATTGTTGGACGTTTTGGCCGCCCCAAAATCCAACAATTCGTTCGTTCGTAGTGACCGCATTTATGCGGTCTTTATTCATGCGGTCTTTCCGGGCATTCAACCGGATGGACCCGATGAATCGGGTTATACTCGACGCGGCCATAGATTGCGGGTTTGTGACGCAGTGGTTAGTAGTCAGTTATCAGTAGTCAGTTTTCAGTTGTGGCCTGATTCAAATGCGGGTGACAGTTAG
>JAUWJC010000384.1 GCA_030607895.1 Pirellulales bacterium | reverse complement strand
TGGTGGCCGTCACCGACTTGGCGACGTCGTCTATTCCCGGCGCGTTGCAGCCGGGCACGGCGGTCGAGTTGAGGGGATCCCAGAAGACGATCTCCTCTTTCCACTCGCTGGTGGGCTTGTAGCCGACCTGCGAGAAGAAGGCCGCCATGCCGGCCCGACGGTCTTCCGGCCACAAGTCGATGCGAGTGCCCATCAACACCAATCCCACGGTCCCGGCGATGCCCTCCGTGGTCTTGTTCTGGATGGCGCGGTAGAAGTTGACCGCGCCAACGCGATAATTGCTGCCACTGGAGGTGAGCAGTTCCCGGGCGAACTGGTCGTACGGCTTGTTCCGGGCGATCGATTCCCACACGTAGCGGTGATAGGCCTGCGCCGCGTTTGGCCAAACCTTGACGGGGAACTCCGCCTTGACTCGTAGGATATCACTCCATCTCATCGCCCAGTAATCGACATGCGCGGACCGGTCGAGGAGACGGTCGATCAGGGCGGCGCGCTTGTTCTTGTCCGAACTTTGAATGAACGCTTTGGCCTCTTCCGCGGACGGCAGCGTGCCGGTCAAGTCCAAATAGGCGCGGCGGATAAACACCGCGTCGGAGCAGAGGCGCGGTTGGATACCCAACGCCTTCAGCTTCGCAAAGATAATCTCATCAATCCGGTTCGCCGGCTTCGGCGGATCGGAACTCTCCAAAACGTTTGGCGCCCGCTTGGCGGCGACCAGCCGGTATAGCTTGGTCTTGGCCTGCTTGGCCAGGGCGCGCTTGTCGTCGACGATCTTGTTGGCAGCCGCCAGGGCCGCCTGGGTTTTGTCTGCTTCCACCTTCACCGGAGCGGCCGCGGCTTCCGCCGCCTTGGCTGCTTGTTCGTCCGCCACGTGTGTCTGTTTGGCAGCGGCGATCCGCTTCTTGAGGTTCGCCAGAGCCTCTTCGGCCGACTTCTTCCGCGCTTCGGCTTGGGCCAAATTCTGCGCGGCGGCCTTGGCCTGATCCCGCGCTTGCTGCAGCTTCTTCTGCACTGGGGCCAGAGCTGCCTTGGCCGCATCGGCCGCTTTGCGCTTGGCGGCAGCTTGCGCGGCGGCCTGCTTGCTTGCCGCATCGAGTTGGATGAGTTCCTTGGCCGCTTCCTGGGCCGCCTGGTTCGCGGCCGTGGCCGCAGCCACCGCCGGAGCCGGTTGCTTCTCTTGTTGTGCTCGGGCCAGGGCCGCCGCGGCATCAACGGCCGCTTTGCGTTTGGCGGCCGCTTGGGCTGCCGCCAACTTCTTTCCCTCCGCGGCCTTCGCGAAATCCTGAGCCGCCTTCTCGGCTGCCGCCGAAGCGGTCGTGGCGGCGGCCACCTTGTTCTTGGCGCTGGCCAGGGCATCGTCGGCCAGCTTCTTCCGCGCCGTCGCCTGAGCCGACTTCTCCGGCGTCGCACCGGTGAGCGCTTTTGCGGCGGCGTTGGCCTGGGCCTGAGCTCGTTGCTCGCTTTGCCGTGCTCGGGCCAGGGCGCCCTTGGCACCGTCAGCCGCTTTGCGCACGACGACCGCTTGGGCCGTGGCCCTCTTGGCTTCGTCGTCGCGCTTATTGGCCGCGTCGGAGGCGACCTTCGCCACGGCCTCAACCTCCTTAGCCACCTTCTCGGCCGCATCGTAAGCTTGCCGCAGTGGGAGCACGGCGGCCTCGGCGTCGGCCAACGCCTTGTCCAGAGCGGGCTTGGCGTTGGTCGCGTCGGTCAGGGCCTTGGTGACAACGGGCAAGTTGGCCTCGGCCTGCTTCAACTCTTCTACGCCCGGCTCGCCCGCCAAATCCTTCGCATCAGTGGCCTGCTGTCGCTTCGTGTTGGCCGCTCCACTCGCGTTGGCGTATGCCGTGTCGGCCTTTTGCGCGGCGACCTTTATGGGGGCGACCGCAGCTTCCGCCGCCTTGGCTGCCTTCTCGGCCGCATCGTAGTCGGCCTTCGCCTTGGCCTCGGCATCCGCCTCCGCTGCGACCGAAAACGAGGCTGACGATGCCAGCATGAACACGACAAGTGCAATCGTTTTTATCTTCATCACGAGTCACCTCAAACCTGGGCTGAGTTCGACATAGGCCTTCCAGCTTGCCCGGGAGACACGTCGTCTTCCCGGAAACCAACGCGCGTCATGCGCAACGCGAATGCGAGTTCCATGGCTCGTACTCGGCCGAGCCGCCAGCGGGGCTCGTCGCTAGGATACGCAGGATCCCTCGCTCATGGATCGCTTTCCGAGGCAGATCCCTCAAATCTCGGCAGGATGGATATATCTTGGCAGGTGAACGCTCTCTGACTCCTCTCGGAACCATTGATACAACTAATATAACCTATTCCCAATCGTTTTGTAAGGACCACACCTTCTCATTATCGTTACCAGATCGCCGCCTTGCAACGGTCTGTTCGCCACTCTTTTTGGCCCATCCCTCGCCCAGAACCACGCCCCGGCGATTCGGCGGCCCCACAGATGGGGTGATGCGCCCCCTCGTCAGGGGGCCAAGGCTGCCCAAGCGGCCTTGGCCCAATATACTCGACGCGGTCACAATCTGCGGTTTTCGCACGGCTGGAACAAACGATCCAGCCGGTGACGACAACCGTGTCAGTTTCGAGCTTGGCTGAATTCTCGAACGTCGGATTCTCGGCGGCGGTCGGTGACTTAGGTGTTACGCCGAGCGGTGGTCCCATTTAGTCATACGTTTTGTGACGCGCCTCAGAAAAGGACCCTGTTCTTGAGACTCCATTTTCGACGCAGCCGAAAGCGTTCCGAGAATCCCATGCATTTTCTGAGAATTGGAACAGACGAGGGATTACAGGCGAAATAGCACGGAAGCCGCTTCAAAATCCCAACGGATTTCGACGCAGTCTCTTAAGTGGGGTGTCTGACGATTCGGGGTGGATTGCATGCCGGCATCGCGTTCTCCGAGGTGTTGTCTCGATCGTGGATGGAGAATACGATAACATCAAATTCAGCAACGAGTTACCTGCCAACGGAAGGGGCGCAAAGATCGGTGGACCACCACAGTGGTCGCGGAATTCCGCCGCCGCTGATCGAGGCTTTACAACCTTTTAATCCCTGGGAGTTGCCAATTCATGTATTTGCCACGAATTACTTGTAGCGCGATTGCAGTAGCGATTGTGTTGCACGTTTGCATCTCGGCGCTTTCGGCCGACGACTGGCCCCAATGGCGCGGGCCGAATCGGGACGGCGTGTGGAACGAGACAGGAGTACTGGAAAAGTTTTCCGAGCCGCAAGTCAAAGTGCGCTGGAGAGCGCCCATCTCCAGTGGTTACAGCGGCCCGACCGTGGCCGGGGGACGTGTTTACGTGACCGATCGAGTGGCCGAACAAGACCAGACGGAGCGGGGTCTCTGCTTCGATTGGAAGACGGGCAAACAACTTTGGGCCCATGCTTACGAGAGTCGGTATATTAAGGTCGGATATACGGCCGGGCCTCGGGCTTCGGTAACCATCGACGACGGGGCTGCTTATGCCTTGGGGACCATGGGCCACCTGCGATGCCTCGATGCGGCCAACGGGCGTGTGATTTGGAAGAAAGAACCTGGGGTAGATTACCAGATTCGTTTGCCGATCTGGGGCATCGCCGCTGCGCCGTTGGTCGAACGCGACTTGTGTATTGTGCAACTCGGCGCGGAAAACAACGGCTGTATCGTGGCCCTGAACAAAAAGACCGGGCAGGAGCGGTGGCGGGCATTGGACGATCGCGCGTCGTACTCGGCCCCGATCATGATCGAGCAGGTCGGCCGGCGCGTACTTGTTTGTTGGACCGGAGACCACGTGGTCGGCCTGGATCCAACGTCGGGCAAGGTGCATTGGAAGCATCCGTTCAAGCCGTCAAGGATGGTGATTAACGTCCCCACGCCGGTTGCGCACAATAACTGGCTTTTCCTGACCGCCTTCTACGACGGTTCGTTGATGCTTCGGCTGGCAGAGGGCGAACTCTCGGTGGAAAAGGTCTGGCGACGGCGCGGTGCCAGCGAACTGAACACTGACGCCCTGCACGCGATGATCGCCACGCCCTACTTGCAGGGCGATTACGTCTATGGCGTGGATAGCTACGGCCAGTTGCGTTGCCTCGACGCTCACACGGGTGATCGAATCTGGGAAGACCTCACAGCCACACCCAAGGCCCGATGGAGCAACATTCACATGGTCCGCAATGGCGAGCGGATCTGGATGTTTAACGAGCGGGGCGAGTTGGTCATCTGCCGCCTCTCGCCGGACGGTTTTGACGAGATCAGCCGCGCCAAGCTGATCGAACCGACCACCGTTCAACTGCGGAAACGCGACGGGGGCTGCTGGTCCCATCCGGCCTATGCCTACAAACATGTGTTCGCACGCAACGACGAAGAACTGGTCTGCGCCTGCCTGGAAGCCAAGTAGTTGGGCCTGCCTGTTCATTCGCAGCAGCCGCCGGACGTGCTTCCAATTCCATCGCGAGCGGTCAAAATACTGAGCCGACCCGTAACCTCGCACGAGACCGGCATTCGCTGCTCCCAAACCACAGGGATCTCAGCCGATCCCGACCATCGAGATAGTAACGGTTGAGCCGGGGGCGAGAGAACTAGCCCGGATTATTCATCGCGCTGTCAGTTTGGTTGGATTTTTGATGGGTTGGGCGTGAAAGGGCATTTTGCTTGCGGAGCGGGCACAAAACCC
>JAUWJC010000462.1 GCA_030607895.1 Pirellulales bacterium | reverse complement strand
TACCTCGACCCACCCTACAATCTCCGGCTCTGTAAGGGGGGTATCTTGCGGGCTTTTTTTCTGCGCGCGGCTCCCTTACAATGCGGCTTGGCGCGGGCCGGTGTGCGGTTCTTCTTTGTCCCGGTTATGAGGAGGATGTCGTGAGCGTTTCAATGAGTGTTTACATTCCGTTGAGCGTGGTGATGTTTTTGGAGTACGCCGTGTGGGGTGCCTGGCTACCGGTGCTGGCCGCGCGGCTGTTGGGGCCATTGAAGATGACCGGCAAGCAGACGGGCTGGATTTACGCCACGTTGCCGCTGGCGTGCATCGTCGCACCGGTGGTCTCCGGCCAACTTGCCGATAGCTGGTTCTCCATCAAGTGGATTCTCGGTGTCTCCCATCTGATAGGTGCCGTGCTGCTGGTCATGGCGGCCAAAGAGCGGACGTTCGGCCGGCTGTTTGGCGTGATGCTTGCCTACTCGGTCTGCTACGCGGCCACGCTGCCGTTGGTCAACTCGATCCTGTTCGACCAGGTCGAAGACGTGGCCACGCAGGGCAAGGTCTTCATTTGGGCTCCCGTGGCCTGGGCCCTGGTCGGGTACTTCCTGACCGGCTGGCGATGGAGATTCAAGACCGAGGGCGAGGGCAGCGACTGCCTCTACCTGGCAGCCGTCCTCTCGGTGGTGATGGCCGTCTGTTGCTTCGCGATTCTGCCCACCAACGAGTTGGCCGAGACCGGCGAGATTCCGATCGTCAAGACCTTCGGTATGCTGTCGGACATGAACTTCCTGATGTTCATCGTACTGTCGGCCGTACTGGCCGGCATGATGCAGTTCTACTTCCTGGGCACGGCCCGGTTCATGCAGGACATGGGCATCCCGGGCAAGAACGTCCCGGCCTCGATGGCCATTGCCCAGGCCGCCCAGGCAATTGCCACGTTCTTCTTCCTGGGATTGGCCCTCACGTACCTGGGATTCAAGTGGACTCTTGTGCTCGGGGCCGGCTGCTGGCTATTGATGTACGTCGCCTACGTCGTCGAGAAACCGACATCGCTGATCGTGGTCTCGCAGACGCTGCACGGCATAGCGTACGTCTTTTTTATGATCGTTGGGCAGATCTTCGCGGAAACAGTGGCTCCGCCGGACATCCGCAGCTCGATGCAGGCACTGATCTTCGTGGCGACAACCGGTGTGGGACTCTTCGTCGGTACGCAGTTCGCCGGAATTGTGATGGACCGGGCGTCGGGCGAGGGGAAATTCCAGTGGCGCCGCATCTGGCTGGTGCCGGGGGCGGTTATGCTTATCGGGGTCCTGGCGCTTGCCGTGGGTTTCTCCGATCCACCCAAAGAAGAAAAGCAGGGCGCCGCACTGATCCGGCCGCAACAGGCCAATCAGTCGTACGCGATTCTCGACCACGGCGAGACCATTTCCCGCCTACCGTGAGGTTCCTTTCTTTGTATTACAAACTCGTAAAAGTTTGTTTTCCTGACAAAACATTCCCTCAGCCCCCGGCTTTGCCGGGGGACGGGTGCTGCCGATGACCTGCGTTCAATGGAATGTCCGCCAATCCCCCGGCAGAGCCGGGGGCTGAGGGACAGAATCGGGGTTCTGGTTGCGGCCGAAGGCCGCGCCGTGTCGCTCTTGCTTCTAACTGCCAAATGTAACAGGAGATCCAACCATGAAAGATACCAACCGTCGTCAGTTCCTTAAGACGTCGGCGACCGCCGGTGCCGCGGCACTGGCCGTCCCGGCGATTGCCCGCTCGGCGGCCGGCGCCAACGACCGCATTCGCGTGGGGTTGCTTGGCTTGGGCGGCCGGATGCGCGCGCACGTCGGCTGCCTTGCCCAGATGGCCGACACCGACAACGTGGAGATCGTGGCCATTTGCGACTGCAACCAAAAAAAACTCGATACGGTCGGCAAGAGCTATCCCGAGTTGAAAGACAAGAAGCTGGCCGTCTATAACGACATGCGCAAGATGTTCGACGACAAGTCGATCGACGCGGTCAGCAACGGTCTGGGCGACCGTTGGCACTCGCTTTCGACGATTTGGGCCTGCCAGGCCGGCAAGGACAGCTACGTCGACAAGCCCTTCAGCCACACCCTGTTCGAAGGCCGGCAGATGTTGGCCGCCGCGCGGAAGTACAACCGCATGGTTCAGCACGGCACGCAGAACCGCTCGAGCCCCAACATCATGGAAGGCATCCAGAAGCTCAAGGAAGGCGTGGTGGGCGATCTGTACATGGCCCGGGGAATTGACTACAAGCTCCGCGGCAACCTGGGCACCATTAAGCCCTCGCCCGTACCCAAGGGGCTCGATTGGGACAAGTGGCTTGGCCCCAAGGCGATGCGGCCTTACAGTACCTTCTCGCACCATCGGTGGTACTGGCTGCTGGACCTCAGCAGCGGCCCGTTCTCCAATCAGGCGGTACACGAGTTGGACATAATCCGCTGGGGATTGGGCCTGGACGAGCATCCGACGCACGTCTCGGTCGCCGGCGGCAAGTTCGTTCACACCGACGCCGACCGCACCTCGCCGACCCATATCGCCATGACCTTCCAGTTCGGCGACGCCAAGCCGATGGTCACCTACGAGCACCGCTCGTGGTACACCAACAGCGAGGCCGGCTTCCGCTGGGAGTACCCCTTTATGCAGAAGGACTACCCCGTCGGGACGATCTTCTTCGGCACCAAGGGCTACTTGATCTTCCCCGACTACAGCAGCTATCGCACGTTCTTTGGGCTGAAGTGCGAGCCGGGACCGGCGAAGGTGGACGAAGCGCATGGAATGGCCGATCTGCCACACTTCCAGAACTGGATCGCCGCCTGTCGGGCGCGCGACCACAAGCTGCTTAACGCCGACGTCGAGGAGGGCCACAAGTCGATGGCCTTAACACTGCTTGCCCGAACCGCATACGAAGTGGGCCGGCCGCTGAACTTCGACCCGAAAACGGAAAAAGTCATCGGCGACGAGGAAGCCGACCGCTTGCTGAACGATCCGGTGCAGCGCGAACCATACGTGGTGCCGAAGGAAGTGTAGAGTAGTGGTCAGTGGTCAGTGGTCGGTGATCGGTTGTTGTCGCCGGGTGCCATTGGCGGCTTGTCCGTCCTTGCTCAACCGGCAATTTCCAAGGAGGAGCCATGCGACATCTTCAGACCCTTCTTGTCGTCCTGCTTGCGGCCGGGCTGTTGCTCGGCTGCGGTTCCAAGAACCCGCTGAACCGCCAGGCCGTGTCGGGCCGGATCACGCTGGACGGCGTGGCCCTGGACCAGGGCACAATCGAGTTCAGCCCCAAGCAGGAAGGAAGCACGAGCAGCGGGGCGCTAATCGCCAACGGCAGCTACGAGATCGAGGAACTCAAGGGACTGCCACCGGGAGAATACCTGGTGAGGATATTCTCGGCAGAGGCACAAGAAGGTCCGCCACCGGAAGAGCCGCCCGGCCCGATGACCGGCCCGCCTCCAAAAGAACGCATCCCGGCCAACTACAACGTCCAGAGCGACGTGGTCGTGAAGGTGATCGACGGCGAGCCGGCCATCTTCGATTTCGACATCAAGTCGGACTAAGGCGGAAGGCGAAATTGCCGCTTGCGGCTTCGCACCGCAAAAGCACGAGCGCTGCGAAGCCGCAAGCGGTAGTTTCCCATTCCGCCTTCCTCGTTCCTCCCATGCTACACTTCGATAGGGCCTTCGGGCCCTGTCAGTGTCATCCCTGCAACCGTTCTCACCCAACGCGACGATGGACCCCGCACCGCATCGTACCGGCTACGCGCGGCTTGGGCCGTTTGAGGCCCGGGTGGTGCTGGCGGTGCTGGTTTTGGCGGCCGTCTTCTGCGTGGGCGTTACGCTTTCTCCGATGGCCAG
>JAUWJC010000359.1 GCA_030607895.1 Pirellulales bacterium | reverse complement strand
GGCGGTCCCGACGGCCGCCGGTTCGAGGAGTCGGGCGCCTCGACCGTCACCATCGACGTCCCAAATGCCAAGGCCGGCGATTGGAAATACACCGTCACCCCGCTGGAAGTGCCCTACAAGAACTTCCCCTTCACGCTAACGGTAGGTGAAAAGCTGTAGGATAGGTCGACCTAAGCAAAACTACGAACGCCCGGCGGTTGAGCGCAGCGAAACCCCGGGGTTTCGCTGCGCTCAACCACCGGGCGTTATTGCTCACTTTGTCATCGCAACTCCATTTTTTTCTATTGCTACTGCCACGTTTATGCTACAATAAGCAAGGAGGCGCCGGCAATGACGCTCAACCACCGGGCGTTCGCGGGTCAAACTCCGCAAACGGTTGGCTTCTACAAACGTTGTCTTCCTGCCATGGCGTATCAGAGCGGAAAGTGGGTTGTGCCGAGTTGCCGGTCGGCAATCGCCGGTCTCGTGGCTGGGTGTCTCTTAATCGGCACCGCGGCGGCTGGCGACGACGCCCCGTTCCGCTATCGTGAAGGCAAGTGCGGCAGCGGCGAGTTGAAATACATCAACGGGCTGCCTGTCCTTCGAGTAGAGGGTACGCCCGAGCAGATCGGTCGGCAGGAAGCCGCACTGACCGTCGACGCCGCCAAGGAACTCTTACCCTACCCGAAAAAGTTGCTGGAACTAATCGGTTGCGAGGGGCGTTGGGCCAACATAATCAAGTTTGGCGAACCGCTTCTGGCGCAGTTGTCCGCCGACCATCGCAAGGAGTTGGACATATTCACCGAGGCGTCGGGGCTCGACCGCGATTTGGTCGTGATGGCCAACACGATGGTCGACGTATATCGGAGGCGGTTCGGCTGTTCCTCGCTCATTATCGATGCAAAGCACAGCGCCACGAACGGGCCGCTGTTCGGCCGCAATCTGGACTTCTTCACCCTCGGTGTGCTGCACCGCTACAGCATCGTCGTGGTCTGCCGCCCGCAGGGCAAGCACGCTTTTGTCTCGATCGGTTTTCCCGGCATGTTGGGCTGTCTCTCCGGCATGAACGACGCCGGGCTGGCCGTGGCGGTCCACGAGGTATTCCTTTCTCGCGACGGCGCCACCATGTTCGACCCGGAGGGCACGCCCTACACTTTTTGCTTCCGCCGCATTTTGGAGGAATGCACCACGATCGAGCAAGCGGAAAAACTGCTCCGCTCGCTGAAGCGAACGACCATGCTCAACCTGGCCGTTTGCGATCGAGACGGCGGGGCCGTGTTGGAGATGACGCCCAAGACCGTGGCGATCAGACGCGGTCGCAACGGCGTCTGCATTTGCACGAACCACTTCCGCACAAAGGGCCTGGCCAGGTTCCCGTATTGCATCCGCTATGCCCAGCTTGTCATGGCCCGAGGCGTTGAAGACTTCGACGTGGACATGATGGCCGACGAACTTCACGGCGTCAATCAGGGCCGGCTGACCTTGCAGACGATGGTCTTCGAGCCGGCCGCGCTGAAGCTGCACCTGGCCATCGGCTCCTGCCCGTCGTCGGCCAGGCCGCTAAGACTGCTGGAACTGGGCCCGTTGTTCGGAAAAAAGGGGTCAGAACTATTTTTCTGGCAATCGCGGGAATCTTCCGAGAACTGACGCAAAGAAAAATAGTTCTGACCCCTTTTTCCAAGTCGTCTGACGGCAATGTCCAGTACGAAGATCAGAAGGGCCATCGTCAGAAGACGCGGCCAGAACACGATGGTGCGGACGAGGGTTTGCTCGGTCGGGGTGAACACGGCCGCCGGCTTGTGTTCCTCGATGTGGTCCACAATCAAACCCGCACTTCGTTTGAAAACCGTCCGGCGTTCGGAAATCAACGCTAGTTCCAGATGATACGTGCCGTCGCGCGGCGCGGTGAACTCAGTGGCATACCGGCCGGGCGCAACTTGCCCGAGCGGCAGCTTCCGGCTGTTTCGCTCGGGCTCGACCACGGTCAGGCTGGCCTTGGCGTTGTTCAGAAATTGGCCTTCCGGGTCGACGGCTTCGAGTGATACGGTAACGCGGTTCTGGCGGATTCGTGCGTCGAGCGTGAAGTTTCTGGCCGGATCTTTTCGCATGGCGTGTCGGGCCAATTGGGCCCAAAAGGGGCCAAAGTCGGACCACTTCAGCCAATCGGCGGCCCAGCGATTCTGAACGTCGGACGTGAACACGGCGCTCACACCCGACCCAAAACGCCACCAAATCAACACGGGATCGCCTTCTCCCGAAGCCAAAATCACTCGGCCGCTCGGCTTGGGCCGCGTTTGGACGTGGCCCCACAACAGCGGCATCTGCCGGAAATCCACCCCTTCCAAAAACCGCTCGTGGTGAACCAACCGCGGAACGAACGGCTGTTGGCTAATGCCCACCTTGCCCGCGCTGGCCGTGTCCAGGGCGAAAATCTTCGGCATGGCCGCCGGATCGGCGCAGTAGTAGAAATGCCCTCGGCCAATTCGGGCGATGTCCTCGAGCAGGGGAACGGCCACTTCGGGCCCAACGCCAACCGTCGAAACCGTTATTCCGGAAGCGGCAATCTCGGACAACAGCGACTGGAAATCGCCGGGATGCGAGATGCCGTCGGTGAGGATAATCATGTGCTTCAACTCGGCAAACGCCTCGTCGAGCGCCAGGTAGGCTTTCTCGACGGCCGGGTACATGTTGGTCCCGGCGCCCGGCTCGATCGTATTGATACGTTCGAGGATGAGCGGCTTGCCTGCTCGCCCTGAAACTGTGCAAGGATGGAGCCGGCTGACCCAATTGCCGGTCTCCTCGAATGCGATCACGCCGAGTTGGTCCTTTGGGCCCAACATCCCAACCGCGCGTCGCGTGGCCTCCTTGGCCCATTCCATGGCGCCGCCCTTCTCCATCGACTTCGAGCGATCGATCACCAGCACCATGGCCAGGCTGGGTTTCTCTTTCCTGGAATCGCACAAGACGGGCAGTATCTCCTCGAGCGTGGTATGCCGGTATCCGCCCGGCGTAAGGGCCCGATCGCCACCGATGACGATCAACCCACCGCCGAAGTCGCGAACGTAACTTCGCATTGCTTCCATTTGACGGGTCGCAAGCGCGGCGGCCGGCACGTTCGACAGAATGACAAGTTCGTAACCTCGCAACTCGGCCAACGACTTGGGCACCGCCCGCGGTGGCCGGACCTCGGCGTCGATATCCTGGCCCTTGAGTCCAGCCGCCAGGTGCCGCGACAATAGCGGCTTGCTATCGACCAGCAACACCCGGGCCGAAAAAGGGACCAGGTTTAATTTGCCGGAACGGCCCGGAGGGTGCTTCGCACAAATTAAACCTGGTCCCTTTTTCGTCTCGGTCCTCCAAATCCTGATGTCGCACAACACCAACACCAGGACAACCACCAGCGTCAATCGGCAGCCGAGCAAGGCGGCGTGCCTCCACCGGGCAACATTCACCAGGCTCCGCCGCCAGTAGTGGACCAACAGCGGCAAGACCAACAGCGCGGCCAGGCACCAGGGCCGAGTCAACTCGCATTGCCACCCGAGTATTTCCATCTCAACAAGTCGACCGCCGTTGAAACAAACACCATTCAACCGCCGCCAGCGCCAGCGCCGCGCCCCCCAGGTACTGCCAAATCGGCGGCTCGGCCAGGGCGAGCACGATCAGAAGCAGGATGGCCAGTTGGATGGCCAACGAGACGGGCCGTCGCCACGGACGCCACGCCGACCGGAGCCGGGACCTCCCCAACACCTGCCGCCAGAAGAAATCGGTTGAAACGGGCTGGCGTGCCGGGCGGATATTCCACAGATAGAAGGCCACCAGCACAACCGCCAAAAGACCCCAGGTAAGTGCAATCGGGTTGATGAAAATCATGTGACGCGCGCTCCGATGGCTCTCAGGAGAAACTCGTCTTCCGGCAGGTCGCACGATATGCGGGCACGGTGTATTCGGTACTTCGCACAGTACGCCCGAACCGACTCGTCGAACTGTCGGACGACCTCGATGTATCGCTCGAAATCGCGCTCCGTGACGGTAACCTGCCGGGTGGTTTGCGTCTCGACGTCGAACAACTCGACGTCGCCGAGCGTCTCGGGCCGGGCTTCCGCCGGATCGCATAACTGCACCACCCGGGGTGAATAGCCCCGAGATCGCAAAACGTCGAGTCCGGCGCGAAAACCACCACCCGCCGCCGGGTTGCTGTCCAACAGGTCGCTAATCACCACGGCCGGCCCGTGCCGCTGGTAGCGGGCCACGAACTGCGCCGCCGCTTGGGCCAGGTGCGTGGGACCGTCTTCGAACGAAAGCCGGTCGAGGAAGCGGATCAACTTCAAGATTCGCGACTTGCCGCGAATTGGCGGGCACTCGGCCACGATCCGGCCGGTAAACGCCGCCACTGCCACCCGACGCCCCTCGGCAAGCGCAACGTACGCCAGCGCGGCGGCGATCCGTCGGGCGACGTCGAACTTCGCCCACCGACCCAACCCCATGCTCCGCGAGCAATCCAGCAACAGATAGACGTGCAGGTCCTGCTCGCCTTGAAACTGCCGAGTGCGGAGTTCGTCGTGCCGGGCACAAATCCCCCAATCGACCTGCCGATAGTCGTCGCCCGGCGAATAGTCGCGACGGCCGGTTAGCTCGGTCCCGCCGGCCGGCAAACGGGACGGCCGATACCCCAGCAACCCGCCGCCGGGCACACGCCGCGCAACCAGCGATAGATACTCAAGCCGTCTCAGCAGTTCGGTGTCGACCATTTTGGCAAGCAACCGGAATTGAATTGTAAAGCCGCGACCAGTGGTCGCGGTTCTTCGAGTTGCCGATTACATGGTAAAACGCGACCAGTGGTCGCGGCTTTACAACTCAAATTGCCCGTTTCTCAAGGG
>JAUWJC010000208.1 GCA_030607895.1 Pirellulales bacterium | reverse complement strand
TTGTCCCGAATTTCATACCCATCGACGCCAAACAGAACAGGCTACGCTCCACCCACTTCGCGAGTTGCTAAACGACTATCACCCAGCCCAGCTTGCCGCATAGCCTTGCGGATCACAGGTTACGCTCGCTAGAAATCAACAAGTTTGGTGGTCTGGTTCGTATGCCGTTATTGTTCCCGCACATTCTCGCCGAAGGCACGACGTTCGCCCAGCCCAGGGCAACGCCTGGGAGCAGAGGACGATTTAACATCTCTTGCGGCCCAACGGGCCAACTCTGCATCGTGCCCGACTCGATCACCCGCACCATGACCGACTACACCAAAGACCCGCAACCGCTCTTTGAACGTCGCCGCCGGGTGGCCGAGATGATTGAACGTCTTGGCGGTTACGTCCGTTAGACCGCGAACGCCTCAAACCGGCGATTGTCCCGCTCGGCCTTGGGCTGCATGATCCAAAGGGTGTTCTTGCTAGTCTGAGGCCGCGAGAAGGTGAGATAGATTGTGCTACGGTTGTGGATGCTTCCCGGATTGGCGTCATCGCGGTTGGCGATGAACTTCATCACCTCTTCCGCCGAGCACTTGCCGCCGCGTTGCCGGATCAATCGCAGCAGATTCCCTCTCCTGGGACGCGAAGTCGGACTCTCCCGAAACTCACTTACGCCCCGGCGGCGAAGCCACAAGACGAACTCGTCGTCGGCCACGTGGTTGGTCAGCGCGCAAGCCCCACTTACGGGCATTTCCAGAAAACCGGCAGCGGTCTGCTGAGCGCAGAGGACCTCGCCCTGCGCGTCGGCACATACCATGTTCATGGTGAAAGGGTGCCTCCCGCAGAACTTGCGCACATCGTCCACCGTGGCGCATGTCTGGAGAATCGCCCGGATGGCAACGTCTTGGGCAACGCAGCCGGCCAGCCTCTTCAGGCCAATGAGCAACTGGGAGGAAAGACTCACCGCCAAGCCTGCGCTGTTCATACCGCGGTTCCCCCAACTGGTGCCGGTGATGGGGAAACTGACGAAGCTGTGTCCTTCGTCCGGCACGATTCGCACAGGCCCGCAATAAAGCCTGATCGGGTCGTCCAGCGATCCGCCGCAGGCAATCGAACCGTCGGCCAGCGTTACAGCCAGGCTGGAACAGCCGCGATCCTCCGTCTTGGCTCCATAGTAGCCGTATTGCCAAGCACGCAGGTTCAGAAGAAGGATATCTTCGTATCCGCGCCCCACTGCATCCGCAACCCCGCGAATCTCGTCGATGTACCACGGCCAGTGCTTGGCGATCAGCGACTCTTGGGATTTCACCCAGGCGGCGAAATCAGGGTCTTGTCGAGGCAACTTGGGACCCAAGAGGATATTCAGGTTCTCCTGGATTTGAGCGGAAAACTTCTTGCCGTAGTTATTGCCGATCTGCCCCGGACTTCCATTGAACGTAGAGGCCGCCGTGGAGGCAGCTTCGGCTCGGGCCGGCCGGCGGCCACATGACGACAACGTGGTCGCCACCGCGGCCCGGGCAATGAACTGCCGCCGGGTCGGGTGGAAAGACCCATCCGTTTGGGAAACATCGGTTCTGATGAGACTCGGCATTCTTAACTCCTTCCTTCAACTCCTTCCTCCAACTCTATAGCCTCACTTGGACGCCGTCGGCCGGGGTCGGTTCACCGCGGTTGGAGCACGTATTCCCGGCCCCGCCCGGCGGGAAAGATCACACACTCGCCTTGGGACGCGTCCAACTCGTGCGGGATGACCTTTTCAGTAGACAACTCTCGCAACTGGACCTTCTTGCCCGGCCAAGGATTCATCAGCCGGCAGGCCACGTTGCGTCGGGCACGAAGATGCACGTAGGTGACCTTCCCTTGGATGCATTCCGCCGAGACCTCGAATCCGCCCCGGGCCTGCATGTCGCGAAAGGCGATCGTCGTTTGGGGTGGGACCGCGGGGAACAAGTGAATCCGCCCGGAACGCCATGGTGAATGGCCTCGTAGCTGGGCAGCAAGTGCCAGAAGCGTGCTTTCTCCTCGACTTGTTTCTGTTGCCTTGGGGAAATACGCGGTGGGGTGCCCAAACCGCGCCGGCCGTCAACCGTCTCGATGCTGATCGGGCAACCCACGATCCGCCCCACCATGAAATACTCGAATCCGCCGGGAAACGTCTTCTCGGCGGGAAGCTTCTGAGTGATCCAGAAGTACGGCCCCTCTTGGCCGCTTCCGGGCGGATCCATCACGGCGTTGTTCTTGTCCTTGGAGTAATCGTATCCTTCGTACGGCTTGGGATCAGGACCACCGTAGGCCTGCCACGACTTGCCGAAAATCTGGGTGTCCCGATGCCGGTAGAGTCGCACGGAGACCGGCTTGGTCAAACCCTGAAAATCGCACTCAACGGCGATCAGGTTGCCGGTCATCATCGGCAGATACTTGAGAGTGGCGTTCGAGTCGTTCTGATTGATTTCCACCTTCGCAGTCCCGTCGCGACAATCCGTGATTAGCACGGGCTGCGATGCGCCTTGAAGATCGCCGGCGGATACGATCACTTGCCCCACCGGCTTGGGACAAGGAAAATCGTAGGCCCGCCAGCCCACGTAATGTTTCAAGGCCAGTTGACCCCGTTTCACCTTGTCGCGGACCTGGGCCAAGGTGAGAGGGGGTTCCCAAATTCGGCGGCGGTCCCAGACGTCGGTCTTGCCGAGGCTTAACGTTAATGCCGAAGGTGGTCCCCAAAGTGATACTCTCAACTCCTGCGTGCTCAGGTTCGGAGCGGTTCCGCCGCCCCATGTTCCAGCGGGCTGCGGATCGCCCGGGTGAACCGGCCGCGAAAAGGTGACCTCCCGTGCCACGTCCCAAAGCGCCGGCTCGCGGTCCCAAAGCCGGCTCTTTTGCCCTTTGTCTCTTTCGGCTTCCGCTCCATGCGAATCATCGGCAAACCCCGTCAGAAACCCTGCCGCCGTCAAGCAAAACAACGCCGTCAAGCAAAACAACGCCGTCAAGCAAAACAACGCCGTCACGCAAAACAACACGGCCGGCAGGCAAGCAAGCATTTCCGCAACAACACGACTTCGTCGCATGGTGACCTCCTATTGTTTACTCGTAATTGTTCACGGCCAGTTGGGGACTGGTCCATTTTTCGGCCAATGGACGCATTTCTTGGTCCATCGTTGGCCGAAAACATGGACCTGCCCCCTTCCGTGGCGCCGAAGGGAACAGTCCCATTTTCGCGGCGAAAACGTTTGTTTTGCAAGGAGGGCCAATCGCGCCGCGAAAATCGGGACAATCCCCCCGTGAACGGTTACATTTACTCAAAGTGTAAAAAGACACCGCAAGGCATCGGCATGGTCGCGACGGCTGAACAAACGTCTCGGCTACTGAACTCGCGTGCGTGCAAGCACACACCCTACGCTTGGCTCAAAACCCCAAGCCCGGGCCGTCCAGGGCGGCGGTTCCCAGCGTTCCGTCGGTGATGTTGAACATGGTGGGAAAGCGTTCGGCCCATTGCCGGTTGGCGATGGGGCAGTATTGCCGGGCGTTGCCTTCGATGGCGGCCACCGTGGGGATTCGGGCGGAAAGGGACGCCGAATGCAAAAAAGACGCGCCCGGACAACTCAGGTCTTGCACGCAAAGGAACAGATTGTACTTCTGTGCGGCCGCCCCCATCAGCAGTGCCTCGCTGTGTCCCTTACACGCCTTCAGCGCCACGCCCGAGTAACCTAACTCGCGGCTAAGCTGCAAACACTCGAAGTCGACCAGCGATTCGTCGATCACCACCGGCTTGATCTTGGCCGCCTCGTGCATGCGGTTGTCGAGGTTCGATCGGAGGTCGCGATGCGTGGGCTGCTCGATGTATTGCAGCCGATCGAATGCCCGGGGCGATTGCTCGCCCACCTTTGCCAGGAAGTCGAGCACGTACTGGACGTTGGCGCACTTCTCGTTGAAGTCGGCCGAGTAGCACCACTCGGTCGAGCCTCGCGCGGCCTGGGCCTCCGCCGCCACTCGCTCGACCGACACC
The DNA here is from genome assembly GCA_030607895.1 of Pirellulales bacterium. Classification (GTDB taxonomy): domain Bacteria; phylum Planctomycetota; class Planctomycetia; order Pirellulales; family Thermoguttaceae; genus JAUWJC01. The sequence continues at coordinate 3,214 of JAUWJC010000208.1, read as the reverse complement.
ACGCGGTCCACATCCCAATCCAGATTGTCGCCGCCCAGCTTGATCTTCAAATGCGTCAGCCCGTCGGCCGTAATCCACTCGGGCAGTGTCTCGGGAATGCCGTCGTTGATTCGGGTTTGGATGTCGGCGTCCGTCAGCGGATCGAGCGCTCCGACCAGGTGATACAGGGGCATCGACGGCTTGGGCACTCGCAGCGTGTACTGGTCGAGGTACTCGCCGGCGAATTCGTCGGTCAGGTAGGCGGCAATGTCGCGATTAACGAACTCACTGGACAGCAGATTGTACGAGTGCTCGCCCAGCGTCTTGCCGTAGGCGTCGTGGATGGCGGCTTCCAGCGGGCTGGCCGCCACCAGTTGGGCCAGCCGGGGCATCGGCTCGGCCAGCCCGGCCGCACCGGTCACTTCATCCGCGCACGATTGGTAAAGCTGCCCAAGATCGTCAGTGATCTCCAACGGATGACCGATCCCCCGGTAGTCGTTGGCCTCGCGGACGAGCCGCTCGCTCAACTCGATCATCACGGCCAGGCTCTCGTCGACGGAGACACTCTCACTGGGCCAGGCCCAGACGTTGCCGACGGGCATCGACCCGAAGCCCTGTCCCCGCCGGCCGTCGCGAGTCTCGACCTCGGCCGTCACGTGGAACAGGACGACGTCGCTGAGCACCCGGCCGCCGAATTTTATCGGCGCGCGGTAAGAGAAATGCTCCGTCTCGGCGGTTACCCGCAGCAGACGAATATCGGTGGCTTTGGACATTTGGCTTAGACCAGTTCTTTGCGGACTGCCCAAACGGCCGCCTGGGTCCGGTCCGAAACGCCGACTTTGCGTAGAATGTGTTGCACGTGCTCCTTGACCGTCTCGTAGCTGATTTGCAGCGCCTGGGCAATCTCCTTATTGGTCAGCCCGTAGGCCAACTGGCGAAGCACTTCACTTTCCCGTTGGGTCAAGGGCACCTCGACGTCGGCGGCCAGTCGCGGCGTGGCCAGGGCACCGGTCACGCGGCGCAACTCATCGCGGGTCCAGGCACTCTCGCCGGCTGCCGCCGTGCGGATTGCGTTGATCAGGTGCTCGCGAGTGCAGCCTTTCAGCAAGTAGCCGCTGGCACCCAAAGCTACCGCCCGAGCGATATACGTGGGATTGTCAAACGTCGACAGCATCAAGATCGGCATTTCCGGCTTGTCGAGTTTGATCCGGCCCAGCGCGGTCAAACCATCGCCGCCGGGCATTCGGATATCCATCAGCACGACATCCAGGTCGTTTTCCAGGGTGTAGCGGACGGCCGCCTCACCGGTTTCCACTTCGGCGACTATCTCCACCTCCGTGTCGGCCAAAAGGGTCTTCAGTCCACAGCGGACGACTTCATGGTCGTCTGCAATCAGCAGCTTGATCTTACTCATTCGATACTCCGATCACTGAGAATTGACACTTCCCTGGGGGTGGAAAAGACAGATAATTTTACGTAAATTCGGGGCCCCTTCCCCCGGCTTACTCTCGATCGATATCCGGCTGTGCCGGCGAAAACCATTCATGTCGTGTGCCAGCGGGGGTTGCGACCTTTCCCCATCACGTGCCCCTCTAAATTACGATTTGCCCAACCCTCTTTATATCATAGCAAGAATTTCGGGGGAGGCGAGCCTCCTGCTGAAGATTTGGAAAAGAAATGGACTAGCCCCCAACTGGCCGTGAACGGTTACTATCAAATAGGGTATTTTCTTGCTGGCTTCCGCCCAAAGTGGGGGTATGAGAAGGCCAAGTGCCCAATATGTCTGATTATAACTCTTCCGACGTGGGTGTAAAGACCCCATGCCCCAAATTGCCAGTAGCTGTGCTTGCAGTTCGTGCTGGGAAGCCAACCGCCGACTCATGCGGCAAGTCCAGAAGGCGGACTGAATTGAGGTTGCGCGGTGGACGTTGCGAAGCCCCGCAAGCGGCCGCCTTCATCCCTCGTCCCGGGCTCTCGGCGTCGGATTCTCGCAGCGGCCAACCGGGCGCTGGCCGGCACCCGGCCTGTCGATGTCGCCCAGGTCGGCTCGGCCCTTCTCGGCAAGTTCCATCAGCCGCTTGACGACTTTCGGATGAAGTTGCGCGACGTTTTGCCGGCAGCCGATGTCTTCCACAACGTTGAACAACATTGCGGGCGACGGCCCCCGACCACGATGGTGCGGGTGCCGCCGCGGCTTGGCCTGGGGAACAAACAGCTTCCAGGGCCCCGAGCGGACCGCCTGGAGATGGCTGCCCATGTAGTAGTAAAACACTTCGTGCGGCGATTTGGCCCCTTCTTCGGCAAAAAGAAGCCGGTGAATGTCCTTCCCGTCGATGGTTCTGTCCTGGGGTGGCTTCGTCCCGGCGAGATAGGCGAAGGTGGGGAGCATGTCCATCGTGGTCGCCATCTCGGTGCATGTGCGGCCTGCCGGAATCCGGCCGGGCCACCAGAAAATGGTCGGTACGCGGAAAGCTCCCTCGGAAGTCGTGTAGCCGCGCCCGTGCAAAGGTAGGTTCGAGCCGCGGCTGGCATCGTTGGGTTTTCCGCTGGTGGGAGCGCCGTTGTCGGAGGTCCAGACGACCAGCGTCTGCTTGTCCAGCCCGAGTGCTCTGAGCTTGCCCAGAATCCGGCCCGTCGACCAGTCGAGTTCTTCGACCGAGTCACCCCACGGACCGTTGGCACTCTTGCCGCGAAAGGCTTTGCTGGCAAAGGGCGCGCGGGTGCTGCCGGGCATGGCCTGCGGCAGATAGACGAAGAAAGGGCGGTCTTTGTTCGCTTCGATATAAGCCACGGCACGCTCCGTGTACCGCTTGGTGAGCAGATTGCGGTCGACCGGCGCTTCGATCACCCGCTCGTCTTCCATCAACGGCAGGGGAGGCCACTGGCCCGGCGGACGCTTGTCGGCCGTCATGTCGTCGCTGTAGGGGATGCCGAAGTAGGAGTCGAATCCCTGGCGCGTGGGCAGCAACGGCGGTTGATCGCCCAGATGCCACTTACCGATAATCGTGGTGGTATACCCTCGCTGTTTGAGTACCTCGGCGATGGTGATCTCGTTGGGATGAAGGCCGTTGGGCGAGACGGGACGCAGCACGATGCCGTCCGGCTTCGGGAGTCCCAGCCCCACGCGCTGGGCGTAGCATCCGCTCATCAGGCTGGCGCGCGACGGCGTGCAGACGCCGGCACTGACATAGAAATGGGTGAACTTCGTTCCTTCGGCGGCCATGCGGTCGAGGTT
>JAUWJC010000602.1 GCA_030607895.1 Pirellulales bacterium | reverse complement strand
TTCCGACGCCGGCCGGTCGCTTCTTTCGCTTCCAACTCCTTCTGCACGGCCGCGAACTTGTTGTCGGCGAATTTCAGGAAGCTCAGCCCCAGCCCCGGGCCGGAGTATTACGACGACGTGAGCTTCGAGTTCGCCCGAAGTTCGTCTGCCGCGTCCCACAGGCGTTTTTCCATGTCCCCGTTGTTTGCCGGCATCTGCAACCCCCTCTTCAAGCCGCGAAGTCACCCAATCGTATTAGAAAACCATGTAGGACCACAGCCTACCAGACCGGCCGGGGATAGACCAGGGGCGACACCCCATGAAGGTGGGTAAGCGTTTGCTTCCAGGGGGCTTCCAGGTCCGGCCAATTCTGGGTCTTGACAACCGGGCGGTGGTTTGGTACATTTGTTCACCATGCCGTGTTGTGCCGTGACGCGGCGTGCCGTCCTTTGCGTGAGATGTTTTGTTGGATTTTGGGGCGGCCAAAACGTCCAACAATTCGGGCGTTTGTAACTCGTTGTGACGTGGAAAGTTACGGCGGCGGATGACGTGAGAAAAGTCCCCTTGACAATAGCTTCGGCAAGGTACGATCACCAATGACCCAACGCTGTAAGTTGACGGTGCATAACAACTTGCAACCGCACATAACGGCCGACGGGAATTATTGGGCGGCTGAAGCATACGTCCAAATATCCAACAATTCGCAAAACCCCGGGAAAACGGCACTTCGTGGCGGACGTACAACTTCGAGAGCCGAAAAAGGGACCAGGTTTAATTTGTGCGAAGCACCCTCCGGGCCGTTGGAGGCAAATTAAACCTGGTCCCTTTTTCGGCCCAGGCCCTTTGGCTATCATGGAAGCATGGAGATGCACGAACTGAAAAGACTGGCCGAGCGGTTGGTGGCGGGCGATCTGTCGGCCGAGGAATTCTTGTGCCGGAGGAAATCGCCGGAAATTGCCGACGGGGGCGATGCACAGGTCGATCTGGACCGCTCGCGCCGCTGCGGCTTCCCGGAGGTCGTGTTCGCTCAAGGCAAGACCGTCGAGGCCATGGAGAAGATATTCAAGGCACTCATCGGGCACGGTCTGGACGTGCTGGCCACGCGGATGTCGGCCGAGCAGGCAGTCGAGCTCGGGCGCAAGTTTCCCGACGGATGCCATAACCCCATCGGCCGGACTTTCCGCATTCCGCTTTCGGACCAGCAGCCACCCGATGACTGCACCGGCCGGGTGACGATCGTGACGGCCGGCACCAGCGATCTGCCGGTTGCCGAGGAAGCCCGGGAAACGGCGCTCTGGACCGGTGCCGAGGTGAACACGATCCTGGACGTTGGCGTGGCCGGCCCGCATCGGCTGACGGCCAATCTGCCCCAACTCCGGGGTTCCGACGCGGTGGTGGTTGTGGCCGGCATGGAGGGAGCGCTGCCGAGCGTGGTGGGCGGGCACGTCGCCTGCCCGGTTATTGCCGTGCCGACCAGCGTGGGCTACGGGGCCAGTTTCGGCGGTGTGGCCGCGCTGTTGGGGATGCTCAACAGTTGTGCGTCGAACGTTTCAGTGGTCAACATCGATGCTGGTTTCAAGGGGGGATACGTTGCCGGGCTGATCGCCAAAAAAGTAGCGGAGGCCCGTTAGTACTCATCACGCTCCGCGTGATGCAGGTTCGTCACGCGGAGCGTGACGAGTACGCTACCAATTCAATCCCACGACCATGACACCGCCAATCCACCAACCGCCGAGCGATCTGCCGCGTCTTCCCAGCCGCCACGCCCACGCGCACAAGGGCGACTTCGGCTTGGCATTGGTGGTGGGTGGATCGCGGGGGATGGTTGGGGCGGTTGCCCGGGCGGGAATGGCCGCGCTAAGGGCTGGGGCCGGGTTGGTCCGACTGGCCGTGCCCGATATATGCCAGGATGCCGTCGCCGGCTTCGAGCCCTCCTACATGACCACGGCCCTGCCGGCCGACGAGGCGGGCCGAATCTCAGCGGACGCGGGAGAGACCATCGTCGGACTATCCGAGGCGGCCACGGCAATCGCCTGCGGGCCGGGGCTTGGGCAATCCGACGAACTGAACCAACTGGTCGGTTGGTTGTACCAGAACATATCCAAGCCGATGGTGGTTGATGCCGACGCTCTGAACGCACTGGCCACCGAGCGCGAGGTGCTCGACCGGCCCGCCGGGCCGCGCATCCTCACCCCGCACCCCGGCGAGTGCGCCCGACTGACTGGCTCAATAGACGAGGGGCGAGGGGCGAGGGACGAGGGGCGGGGGGCGAGAGACGAGGGGCGTCGGTCGGCGGCCATCGAGTTGGCCGGCCGCTCGGGCGTGGTGGTCGTGCTCAAGGGGCACCGGACCATCATCACCGACGGCGACTCCGTTTGGGTTAACACGACCGGCAACCCCGGTATGGCC
>JAUWJC010000331.1 GCA_030607895.1 Pirellulales bacterium | reverse complement strand
CCCCCCCGCCCACGGGGGTTCCGACCCCCCGGGGGCCGTCGGGGCTAAACGGCTTAGTGGGTCGGGCCCATCGCTTCCGACTTGGCTCGATTGCAATTCGGGCCAAAAACGGCATAATACAGGATTACCTCTCGCTGGCCAGAAGGAGCAGACGGCATGAAAGAAAAATTCCAATATCAGGGATTCACGTTCGACGACGTTTTGCTCGAACCACGCTGCAGCGAAGTGGTGCCGGCCGAGGTCGACCTCACCACACGCCTGACTCGCCGGATTGACCTCAATATCCCCATCCTCAGTTCGCCCATGGATACCGTTACAGAGAGCGCCATGGCAATTGCACTAGCCCAAGAGGGGGGGATGGGTATCATTCACAAAAATATGTCGGCCCAACAGCAAACCGACGAGGTCGACAAAGTCAAGCGTAGTGCCAACGGTATCATCTTCAATCCCCAGACCCTGCCTCCCGACGCCACCGTCGAGCGGGCAAAGGAAATCATGGATCAGTACAAGGTCTCCGGAGTGCCCATTACCCAGGCCGACGGACACCTCGAAGGCGTCCTCACACGCCGCGATCTTCGCTTCCTGGAAAACTGGGACCTGCGGGTCTCGGAGGTTATGACCCGTGATAATCTGGTTACAGCAACCGGGACTGTAACACTTGAGGAAGCTGAGAAGATATTGATGAAAAAAAAGGTGGAGAAGCTTTTGCTGGTTGACGAAGATTTCAGACTGACGGGACTGATTACGATCAAAGACATCGACATGATGTCTCGCTTCCCAAACGCCTGTAAAGACAGGCAAGGGAGGTTAAGAGTAGGGGCAGCCGTCGGAGTCCACGATTACCAGCGAGTCGAGAAACTCATTAAGAAAGACGTCGACGTGCTAGTGGTCGACAGTGCCCACGGGCACTCGGCCAACGTCATCGAGACAGTCCGGAAAATCAAGGAGAAGTGGGACATAGACGTTGTCGCCGGCAACGTGGCGACGGCCAAAGGGTGCAAGGACTTGATCGATGCCGGGGCCGACGCCGTCAAGGTGGGAATCGGGCCGGGGTCGATCTGCACGACGCGAGTGATCTCGGGTGTGGGTGTTCCGCAGATTACCGCGATTTCCAATGCAGTCCAAATTGCCCAAGATAGCCAAACTCCCGTCGGCGCTGACGGGGGAATCCGCTACTCGGGCGACCTGGCCAAGGCCATCGCCGCCGGCGCGCATGCAGTCATGATCGGGGGCTTGTTTGCCGGTCTGGAGGAAAGCCCGGGAGCACAAATACTCTATCAGGGGCGTACATTCAAGGTTTATCGGGGCATGGGTTCCTTGGGGGCCATGGTTCAGGGCTCAAGCGAACGATATCGCCAGGGGGCCCAACGCAAGCCGGCAAAACTGGTGCCGGAGGGTGTTGAAGGTCGCGTGCCGTTTCGGGGACCGTTGGGACCGTTCGTGTATCAACTCGTCGGTGGAGTACGAGCGGGAATGGGCTATTGTGGAACTCGGACAATCGATGAGTTGCGCACCGAAACGCGATTCATTCAGGTCTCAGCAGCCAGTGTGCGGGAGAGTCATCCTCATGATATTGCGATTACGCAAGAAGCGCCAAACTACAGTACGGAGTACTCGGATGACGAGACCTGGTAGCGGGTCGATCGTTCACTCGGATATCGCTGGCCGCAAGCCTTCGCTGTTGTGTTTGCCGGTTACTTGCGTGGCGGTCGTCTTGGCTATTGGCCCCGCGTGTTTGGCCATGGCAGACGACTCTTCTTCCGGGTCTTCTTCCGGGCAACAGGCGTTCAAGACGGTCGGACATTCGACGGGCAAGAAGACCACGAAGCTCAAGTGGCTTCCGCGTCGACCGGTCAAGGTCACGGCCGACCGCCGGGCCAGTGCGTCACACCTTGCCAAAAAAGCCACGGGGCGGCCCAAGAGTCAGTCAAAGCCGGTTGCCGATAGTCCGTTTGACAACCACTTTGGGGATGTCAAGCCAAAGCGGCAGCCCGCCGCCTCCACGGAAATCCTCGGCAAGCAGCCGACCAAAGCACCGAAACAACAACCGCAAAGCAACGAGCCACTTCCCGACGAGCCGCTTCCCGACTTGGCGGTCCCGAAGACCGACTTGACGCCACCTGCCACCGAAGACCCTAGTCTAACGCGGGAAAGGGAACTGGCGGCCGCACGCGGTGTCGAGGATGAATGTCCCACGGCCGCGGACTTCAAACGCATCGGCGAACTCACCTACAAGATCGCGGCCGAGGAGGGCGAGTTCCCCACCGAGTGCCCCTTGACCGACAAGCCGTTCGAGCCCCGGGCGTGGGCGCCTACCAAATTCGCGTGGAAGGCTTCCGGACTGTGTCACAAGCCGCTCTACTTCGAGCAAGCGCATTTGGAGCGATATGGACATTCCTGCGGACCGTACTTGCAACCGGTCATATCGGGTGGACACTTCTTCCTTACCGTACCGGCCTTGCCCTACCTGATGGGCCTCAACGCGCCAAACGAGTGCATGTACACGTTGGGCTACTACCGCCCGGGAAGCTGTGCTCCTTACATGCTCGACCCGCTGCCGCTGAGCATTCGGGCTGCGTTGTTCGAGGCCGGAGCCGCCACCGGTTTGGCCTGCATGATACCGTAGTGGCCTAAAAGCATGACCCAACCCACGCTGAGCCGCTCCGAAACCCGCCGGCTCGACCGCCGGGCGATGGAGGAATACGGCATTTCCGGCCTGGTGCTGATGGAAAACGCCGGACGCGGCGTGGCCGACACGCTATGTCGATTGGGCGTTGCCGGACCGGTGCCGATCTGTTGCGGAAAAGGAAATAACGCCGGCGATGGGTTCGTCATCGTCAGGCATTTGGACCGGCGGGGTCATGACGTTCGGGTGCTGCTCTGGGCCGAACCTTCGGAGTTGACCGGTGACGCAGCCGTCAACTTCCGTATCCTCCAGAAGACCGACGTACCGATAGACACGTTCGCTCCCGATGACGACCTTGCGCGGCTGGAAAGGCAACTCGACGGCGCGGCGTGGGTTGTCGATGCTCTTCTGGGGACCGGCGCCCGGGGTGAGCCACGCCCGCCGCTGGACGCGGTGATCGATCGACTCAACGGGGCGGCCGCTCGGAAATTGGCCGTCGATTTACCCAGCGGGTTGGATTGCGACACGGGCCAGGCCGCCCGGCACACTGTCCGTGCCGAACACACCTGCACCTTCGTCACCGCCAAGCCGGGGTTCTTCCTTCACGACGCCGACCAATACACGGGCCGGCTCCACGTGCTCGATATCGGCGTACCGCGAAAACTGGTCGAAGAAATGCAGGCAAAGGCGGAAGGTGGAAGGCGGAAGGCGGAAGGATGAGGCCGCTTGCGGCTTCGCAACGTCCACCCTCAACTCTCGACTCTCGACTCTCACCCCTCAACTACCGGCCCTTCAGTAGCTTCAGCAGATCGACCATCGACTGCTCCATCTTTGCCATCCGCTGTTCCAGACGGTCGAGACGTTGCTGGAGCAGTTCAACGCCGGCGCGGTCTTCCGTGGCGGTATCGGGAAGTTGGGGCCTGTCGAGCTGAAATGGGTCGGGCAGCTTGGCGGGCGGGTTGCCGCCGTGCCGATCATTCGGCGGTTTTTCGGGCGTGTCGGGTGTCTGTTGCCGCGCCGGCCGGTGGGTAAGCGTTACGTGGATATTTCGGTGTTCGTTGTTGCGGAGGACATCGAGGGTCATCGCGCTGCCGGGCGGTGCTTGCCGGATGATGGCCACCATGTCGGACATTTGTCTGGCGCGAATGCCCGATACTCCGACAATTAGGTCTCCGGGCAGCAATCCCGCCTGATGGGCCGGCCCACCTGGCCGCACCTCGACTACCCGCACGCCACGCCCCCGGTCGTTGCGGTCATCGCCTATCACGCCCAAGTACCCCGGCTCCACCGCCGGACCCCGCATCGGGCCACCCGGCGCGGTTTCCTGAGCCGGAGCCTTGCCGTCTTTCCCAGAGGGAGGTGTGACTTCCTGGGCGACAACAGACACGGTATTCGGCCAAATCAACACCGCGACAGCCGCGATAAACGTACTTCTCATGGCTAATAAACTCCTGTACCACTAACTAATGTTCAGCATTCCGGCTATTATGGCGGATATGTGGACCGATTGAAAGAAGATTCTTGACGGTCAGGACAATTCAAGCCTGACGGACCACCAGCCAGTAATTGCATATTAGAAGATGTGACAAACACGAACCACATCGACAACCTGCAAATCGACCGTTCGCCGTCCAAGCGGGCGGCAGAAGTGCTACGCTTGGTGTTCGGCCATCTATCCGTAAACGACCGGGAGGAACAACTCCGAGCGATTCTGGCGGGCGTTCGGTCGGGCGAAGTGTCGCGGGGGGGATTGCTGGAAGCGCGGCGCGGGGACCGGCTGGTGGGGACCGTCTTCTCGCAAGTCCAGCCCGGACGAACCGCCACCGTCTGGCTCCCAAGACTTCTCGATGGTGAGCCCCAAGCTACTGCCGAGACCCTGCTCGACGCTTCATCCGAGCAACTCGCCGGAGATCGGGTCCGGCTGGCCCAGGTTGTGCTTGAGACCGTAACTGGGGCGGACGATTCCGTGTTGCAAAGCGGCGGGTTCCGACGGCTGACCGAGCTGCTTTACCTGGTTTGCTTGGAAGACGAGTTCCCACGCCGGGAGCCGTCCGGACCGTTGACGTTCGAGGCATATAACCCGGTCGACCAGGACCGCCTGGTCCGTCTGGTCGATGCAACTTATCAACAGACGTGCGACTGCCCGGAACTGAACGGAATCCGCCGCACGGAGGATGTTTTGGCTGGCTACCGGGCAACCGGCGTGTTCGATCCGGCGCGGTGGTTGATCGTTCGGCACGAGGGCCGGGATGCGGGCTGTTTGCTGTTGGCCGATCATCCGGAGCACGCCAATTGGGAGTTGGTTTACATGGGGCTGGCGGTTTCGGCCCGGGGGCACGGTTGGGGGATGCACATCACCCGACATGCCCAATGGCTCACCGCCCAGGCGGGCCGGTCGCAGTTGGTTGCCGCCGTCGACGCGGTCAATCGGCCGGCGATCAGCATGTACGAGGCCGCCGGTTTTCGCCGCTGGGACTCCCGCCACATCTACGTGAAGGTGTTCGATTCGTAGCTTTCAGCCTTCAGCTTTCAGCTTTCAGCTATACTCGGCACGGCCACGATGTGCGCATTGTAGAAGGCGACTCCTGTCGCCGATTG
>JAUWJC010000275.1 GCA_030607895.1 Pirellulales bacterium | reverse complement strand
GCAACCAGCCTGCGCTGACGGCCTCCCGCAGGGCAAAGTCAACCACCTTCGCTCTCCCCACCACCCAGCCCCGTCCAAATCGGACGACGCTAGCCGCTAGCATTTCGCAAGGTTACGATCAAGGCCAAATTTTGGTGGGCGTTGGAATAGCCTCGGATCAGTGGTCGTGTTTTTGAGGGAACCAACAATTGGCCAACGTTTTCCCGTTTCCTCATTAGAAACACACAGCGAGGAAGTGATGAATGACTATCGATTCACTTTGATCCTGTCGGGCGTTTCCGAGATTACACCGCAATTGGCCGATGCGTTGTATGCAGCGACTGGGGGCGGTATCGAGTTGAACATGCGTGATGGCGTCGCCTTCCTGGAGTTTGATCGGGCGTCGCCTTCGCTACACGATGCCGCCACTTCGGCCATTTCGCAAGTGGAAGGGGCTGGAGTCGGTGTTCGGGTCGTGCGCGTCGAATCCCAAGCCGCCAACATCATTGCTAAGATCAACGCCGATCTCTTGGGCGTGACCACCGGCACTTGAGCGAGACAGGGCCAGTGGCGAAGAAGGGAGGGGAAAGGGGAAAGAGGGGGAAAAGGGGAAAACGTTGGCGGCCAATTTTTGGTTCCCTCAAAAAAACGACCATTGTTCCAAAGCTATTCCAACGCCCGTTGCAATTTGCTCCGCCGTTTTCCCCTTTTCCCCCTCTTTCCCCTTTTCCCTTCCCTTTTCCCCCGACTTCCGAATTCGGGGTAGGTTATTCCGGCGGTTTGTGGCTATAATCCGCCACCCTGCCGTCTAATATGGCGGTCTCCTCTTCTACCGGTTGGATCGACGATGATCGGACATGGACGTCCGAGTCTGTCGCGGGGGCAGTGTGCATACCGCAAGCATGGCGTGGTATGCCGCGGCTTTCCGTTCGCGCTCGCAATGCTGGCGGCAACGCTCGTCAGCAGCCAGGAGGCCGTTGCGCGAGAGTCAAAGCCGGTTCGGGCAATGCGGGTTCGGGTTGCCTGGGGCGGCGGCGAGGAACGGATGTGCCAGGGAGCAATCTGGCTGAGCGAAGGTATCCTTGCCGAGCCGCGCCCGTTGGGTATCGAGGCCGACGAGCCGGGATCCATGTGGCTGGAAGCCAACCAGGCCGGGCCGGGCAACCGGCTGGTGATTCGCCAACGGAGTCTCCGTGCCTACGACGGGGTCGACTTGCTGATCGACGCACCCGCCGATGCCAAGCTGCTGGTGGAATTGGCGGTCGACGGGCAGTCGCCCGTCCGAACCGAAGTACCGCTAGCGGACCTCTTGGGCAGCTTTTCCAACACCAAGTTAGACGATCTCGGGAACCAACTCTTGGTGCGTCGCACTCCGGGCGACAAGTTGCGTGTGAAGCTGGCGGATAAGTCGTTGGTATTCTCCCCCGGCCAACTCCTGAAACTGGATGTCCAGCCGCACTTGCTGCCCGTGTCCGCTGGTGCAAAGGTCCAAATCGACGTGGAGCTGGTCGCAGGCCGAACTTCCCGCCGGCTGTGGTCGCAGCGCGAGTCGGTGGTAGCCGGCGAGATGGTTGTGTTGCCGTTGGAAGTGCCGCTGCCTGACGAGGAGGGTGTATACGATCTGGTAATCACGGCCGAGGAGCCCAGAGGGTTGCTCTTGCCGCAAGGCCACCGCTTGCCGTTGGGCTGGAACCAGAAGCCGGTCGCCCGGCGAAAAATTCAGTTGCTGGTGCTCGGTCCCAAATCGCCGGCTACCGACCGAAAGGGCGAGGTTGAGTTACGCCGGGTGGTGGAGATCGATCCGGCCAATCCGAAATGGTGGGCGCGGCTGGCCAAGTTGCCGCAACTGCCGCGGCTTCAGCGGATGTGGAAAGGCCCGCTTGGCAACGGGAACTCACGGACGTGGCAACACCCCCTGGGCCAACTGGTCCTTCTGGCCCCCAGTGGCAACAGCGACGACGTGAGTTGGGAGGCCTACACCCTGCCGGTCGAGAAGCCGGGGGTGCCGCACGTGCTCGAGGTCGATTACCCCAGCGACGTGTCGCAAACGTTGGGTATCAGCATATTGGAACCCAATGCGGCCGGGGCATTGATGCCGATCGGATTGGATTCCGGGGTTGATCGGGCCGACGAGGTAGCCGACCAGCAGGAGGGGCGCCCGCCGCGATGGATGCGGCACCGCCTAATATTCTGGCCGCGGACCAAGGCTCCCATGGTGTTGATCACCAACCGCCGCAAGGAGACACCGGCTGCCTACGGCAAGATCCGCGTGTTGGTCGGGGGAGATCGCCTGCCGCGGGCCTTTTCCGCTGGGCAGCAGCGGCCCGAGCGACTACTGGCCGCCTATCTCGATCGGCCCCTGTTTCCCGAGTGTTTCTGTGCCGGCCAGTCGCTCGACAAGTGGAGCAACCGCAGCCTCGACGACTGGATGACTTTCCACCAGGGCGGCACCCGGCTGGTGGAATATCTCAATTACGTCGGTCTGGGTGGGCTGATGATATCGGTTCTGGCCGACGGCAGCACGATATATCCGAGTTCGATTCTCCAGCCAACACCTCGCTACGACACGGGCGTGTTCTTCGACACCGGTCAGGACCCGGTTCGCAAGGACGTGCTGGAGATGCTGTTCAGGCTGTTCGATCGGGAGCAATTGCAGTTGATTCCGGCGTTGGAGTTTGCCGCGCCGTTGCCGGAGTTGGAGGCGATCCTGCGGCAGGGTGCTCCCCAGAGCCAAGGGATCGAGTGGGTGGGACCCGATGGGCACGGTTGGTCCGAGCGGTATCCGGCCGAGCGTGGACTGGCGCCGTACTACAATGTGCTCGACCCTCGCGTGCAGGACGCCATGCTGGCGGTAGTCCGGGAGTTGGTCGGGGCGTATGGGCATCACCGATCGTTTGCCGGGTTGGCGATACAGCTTTCCGGGCGGGGATACGCGCAACTACCCGGCCCCGAGTGGGGCATGGACGACGCCACAATCGCCCGGCTGGGGCGCGATACCGGCTGGCGGTTACCCGGCTCCGGACCGGAACGCGTTGCCGAGCGTGCGAAGTTCCTTGCCGGGCATCAGAATCGCCGGCGATGGTTGCAGTGGCGAGCCGAGCAGTTGAACCGTTTCTACCGGCGCGTCGAGAGCGAGTTGCCGGCAATTCGACCGGAAGGGCGTTTGTATCTGGCGGGAGCGAACATGCTTGCCGGCCGCGAATTGGAGCAGAAGCTAAGGCCCACGCTGCCGCGGAAAATGACGATGGCCGAAGCGCTGTTGCAGGTGGGGATCGACGCGGCCAAGTATCGCGACCAGGACGGGCCCATCCTGCTCCGCCCGGAACGAATCGCTCCACAAACATCGTTCTCGGCCCGGGCCGTCGACCTGGAAATCAAGCAGATGCCCGACCTGGACCGCGCCTTTGAAGGTTCGTCTCGGCCGGGTAGCTTGTTCTTCCATCAGCCGCTGGAAGTCCACGTGGCCTCGTTCGATCGCAAGCGCCCGTTTCGGCCGAGCTATACCTGGCTGGTAGCGCACGCGATGCCTTCGGGCAGTCAGAACCGTCGCCGGTTCGTCCACAACCTGGCCGCACTCGACGCGCAGGTGATGTTCGACGGCGGTTGGCTGCTGCCGATGGGTCAGGAGGACTCGATTGCCGAAGTGGTGGCCGTGTATCGCCGGCTACCGGCCGTGCGGTTCAAGCGGGTTTCCGCTCCGCGGGGTTCGGCCCGAATGCAGCCGGTGACGATCCGCTACGCCACCCACGACAACCGCACGTATATCTACGTGGTCAACGACGCCCCGTTTGCCGCGACTGCCCGGGTATACGTGGAAGGTGCGGCCGGCTGTCGCCTGACGGAGTTGACCGGCTCGAGGCGCGTGGCGCCGCTCAAACACGACTCGGCGGGCACCTACTGGAGCATCGAGTTGAAGCCGTACGATTTGGCCGCTGTTTGGCTATCGTCACCGGACGTGCGTCTTTCAAGGCCGCAAGTGTTCCTGGCCGAGGAAGTCCGTACGCGGCTGGATGCGCGAATTCGGGACTTGGGCGCCCGGGCGGCGGCGCTTCGCAAGCCGTCGCCGCTGAATGCGTTGAGGAATCCGAGCTTTGAACTCCGCGCGGATGCCAAAGGGGGAATTCCCGGCTGGGCCACGCCAAATCAGCCCGACGTCACCGTCCGGCTTGATCCGGCAACGAATGACGGCGACAGGCAATCGGCAATACTGGCCAGCAACGGGCCGATCGGCAGCCTGGTGAGCGACCCGTTCGAGTCGCCCGCTACGGGCAGGTTGTCGATGTGGGTGTGGCTCCGCGTGGCCGACGCCGCCAGGCAACCCCCGTTGCGATTGGCCTTGGAAGGGCAGCTCAACGGCCGGCCGTACTATCGTTTTGCCCCAGTGGGAGCCAACGCAGTGGGAGCCAACGCGGCAGGTGTGCCGCTGGCCACCCAATGGACGCCGTATGTCTTCCAAGTCGACGACCTGCCGCTGGAAGGACTTTCGCAATTGCAGGTCCGCTTCGACCTGATGGGGCCGGGTGAAGTCTGGATCGACGACGTGCAACTGTTCGATCTGAGGTTCAACGAGAAGGAACTGCGGGAGCTTTCCAAGCTGATCACCGTGGCCGATCATCAACTTCGCAGCGGGCAACTGGTCGATTGCATCCGCCTGCTGGAGAGCTACTGGCCACGCTTCCTGGAGGAAAACGTGCCGTTGGAACCAGCAGTGGCCGAAAGGTCCAAGCATCCGCGCCCGGTTGCCGAGCCGCCCAAGCAACACAAGAACGCCATCGGCATCCTCGATCGTGTAAAGAACCTGCTGCCCGAGAAAATGCGCTTCTGAGGCACGCTGCCAACACGCGCTAACTGTACAGCCCGAACTCCCTGATGGCGTCGAACATGGCAAGCACGTTTTCCAGCGGGGTTTCTTCGAGAATCGAATCGTGGCTGGCGCCGGCCACGTAACCACCGCCGGGTTTCATTATGTCGAGGACCTGCCGCGTCCCTTCCCGCACCGACTCCGGCGTGCCTTCGATGAGCAGGTGATGCGAGTCGACGGCGCCGTTGAAGAGAAGTCGGCCGCCGAAATCGGCCTTCAATCGGGCCAGGTCCATGCCGCGGCAGGAGGGCTGAACGGCGTGCAGCCCGTCCAGGTGGACTTCTATCATCGCGGGAATCAACTCGGCAACGCCGCCGCAGCAGTGCAGCATCACTTTCAGGCCGTAGTCGTGGCCCAGTCGGATGAGCCGCTGCAAGTGGGGTAGCATGAAGCGGCGGAACATCTCCTCTCCCAACAGCGGCCCGCGCTGGCTGCCGAAATCGTTGCCGATGAAGAAAACGTCGATCGCCCCGCCGGCCGCGTCGAAAATCTTCCGGCTGACCGCCGCGTAATAGTCGAGCATGTGCCCAAGCACCGCGTCGACCAGTTCGGGCTCGTCGTACATCTTGAGGTACATGTTTTCCATGCCCAGCAAGTCGATCAGGTCGTGCCAAAAGGGCGACCAATCGCCTCCAAGAATGGCGTATTCCCCTCCGTATGCTTCGGCTTCCGCGCGGATCCGCGAAACGTCGATCCAGTCGGGCTGGGGCCAGGCGTAGTCGTGGATTTCACCAAGCGTGGCGTTGGCCAGCGGGTGCGACAACGGCTGCCCGTAGCCCAAGCCGGTCCGCTCGACGCCGAACACGGTTTGGTAAGTGGCTCCCGGCGATAGCTCCGGCTGCGGCCCCACATAGCAACCGAACACGCGGCGGAAGTCGTCGCCAAAACGGACCCGCAGGCCCTCGTCGTCCAAATCCAACTGCTGCCTGGCCTTTGCCCAAAACTCTTCCGAAGAGCCGCACCAGGCAGGCACGCGGTCGGGTTCTTCATGGGCAAAGGCGGCGAGTACGCGATATCGAGAACTCACGGCTTGTTATCCTGTCAGGGCTCGTGGCGGTACTAGCCCGGATTATTCATCGTGTGGCACGTCCCTGAGCGCAGCGAAGGGCGTGTTCTGTGTATACCACGCCCTTCGCTGCGCTCAGGGACGTGCCACCCATTACATAGTGCCAATGAGGGGGCAGTGTCTAAGTCGTTGGCAAACAAGCAATTACTCAAAGTCCGGTGACATTTGTGAATAATCCCGG
>JAUWJC010000185.1 GCA_030607895.1 Pirellulales bacterium | reverse complement strand
GATCTGGTCAATCCGAATCGCCGGCGGGGATTGGACCCGTGGCCGCCCGTGCCCGAACCGATCAGCAAGAAGGCGCAGATTTGGCGTGGCGGCAAAATGCAGGAGGTCAGCTTCCAAGCCGGTCAGATTCAAGAGGCGGCCGGGGCCACTGCAATGGCCGATGATCGAGGGCAGACACAGACTCCGGCCCAGCCCGTTTCAACCGGTTCGTCGCGGGAGCCCACGCCGGCCAAGCCGCCCTGCAAGGACTGCGAGAGGAAGAACCGGAAGAAGCGTCTGCTGAAGCAACTCGCGGAATCGGCGGGCGGCAGAAACCAGCCCACGTTGGCGCCCCCTCACAACCAACTTGTATCGCCAGTCTCCCCGGGACTGAAGAACGGGGCCTTCGGCCAGGTGATTGAGGTTCGGGTCGAGGCCGATCAGAAGTAGTTGAGAGGTGAGAGTTGAGAGTTGAAGGTTGAAAGTTGAGGGTTGGGAGTTGAGAGTTGAGAACTGCGAAGCCGCAAGCGGCTTGTTCGGCTACCACTGACCACTGACCACTGACCACTATCCACTATCCACTGACCACTATCCACTGACCACTATCCACTATCCACTATCCACTACAGCTCATGTTAGCTTGTCAGCCCATGATTCGATTGCCGATCGCTTGCCCGCGGCGGAAGCGGCGTACCGCTTTACGGCGGGGAGTGGTTGCGTGTCTGATGATGTGGCTGCTTCTCGTCAGCCTGTTGATGGCGGCGTGGGTCTGGAATTGGAACTACCTTGTGCTGGTCAATCGGAGCATGCAGCAGAAGTCCGACATCATTGCTTTGGCCGCCGCGCCGGTCTTGCTGGACGAGGACATCCTGCGTGATTTTCCAGGCCTCTTGCCGCTTGGTCCCGACCAGACGGACGATTTTGCTGAAGCCGTGGCGACGGCCGAGTCCTATCGCTTGCAGAACAATCATGCGGGGTCGCAGCCGTTGCGGGTGGACTCGGGCGACATGCGTTTGACCTCGGGCTATGTACCCGACGTGACGGGGCAGTCGGCGCCCTTCAGGTTTGAAGACCCCCGACCGCTCCTCGATCCGGCCGGGCCGCCGGCGACTCCGAATCCCCAGCACAACACCTTGTACGTGGAATGTCGGCGATTGGCCGGCGGCAGCCATCCGGTCCGGTATCTCATCGACAATTGCAGTCCTCGGCGAGCGGTCGACGTGCTTGGCGGCGCCTTCGCCACGCTGGACAACCTGGTGATCGGCTTTCGTCCCACGGCCACGGCCAATTCGCCCGTCGTGCCGATTGCCATACTGACAGACGCCTGGGCCGGCGAGCGGACGACCGGCCCCGACGACTACCCAGACGTCGTGCCGGTGGGAAATCACATCCGCGAACTGCAACTGCGACTGGCCAAAAGCGCCACGGACGCAACCGACGCCAATGCCGTTTTGACGTTTTATGACGGGACAATCAACGCCGGCCAACTCACCGGGCAGATCATTGCCGGGCTGTGTGCCGGCGACCTTCCACCGAACGGCTGCCTGGGGCCGGTCACCGTAACAGCACCATTGTCACTGCCGGCAATCCAATGGGTCAATCCGGTGAGTTATCCCGGCCTGAACAGCGACCTGGCGGCGGCGCTCGATGCCGTGGCGATCAGCACGAACCCGAGGCGGGTTTTTCCGCTCTACGAAGACTTCAGCGGCACGCAGGCGCAATTGGTGGGCTTCGTGGCGGCCACTGTCCACGGTGCGGAGATCGACGCGGACGGGCGACTGACCGCAATTGTCGAACCTTGTTTCATCATCCACCACACAACTTGGACAGCCGCGCCGAACCATCCGTCGATACCGGCACGGAACGTTTACATTCACAAACTTCGGCTTTCGCATTGAGATGTAGGGTGGGCACTGCCCACCGATATGCAACATTTTGTGGTGGGCAATGCCCACCGACATGCAACATTTTGTGGTGGGCAATGCCCACCCTACACTTGAGAGCAACCTAACTTTTGAGGTGATACCATGCGGATCGTATTGGCGGATAACCAGCAGCCGCGGAGTGAAGAACTGCGGCGGATTCTGCTCGGCGAGGGATTGACCTGCGAGGCCGAGGACGCCGTCGATTACGATGGTTTACCCGGCCGGCTGGCAGGCGTTAAGGCAGACCTGGTTCTGGTGACGCTGGGCGACGCTCGCGAAGAGGCGTTGGACGCGATTCGCACGGCCCACCAGGTTGCCGACGCTCCAATCCTGGTTGCCGGCGAGAACGTCACGGTAGCATTGATGCGAGAAGCGATACGTGCCGGGGCCAAGGAGTTCATCGATCTGGCTCAACTTCGCGAGCAGTTATCGGAAGCGTTGGTCAAGATCGAGGCCGAAGGGTGTATTCCCAGCCGCCGGGGAAACGTGATTTGTCTGTATTCGCCCAGCGGCGGCGTGGGTGTTTCGACCACGGCGGTGAACCTGGCCGTTCGCTTGGCCGGGGCCATGCCCGAACAGGTTGCTCTGGTCGATCTCAAGCCGGCCCCCAGCGATTTGTCGCTGCTGATGGACATCGAGCCGGAACATACCCTCCGCGACATCTGCGCCCAATGGGACCGGCTCGATCGCAAGTTGCTCGACGGCGCCATGGTGCGTCACGGTTCGGGCGTGCACGTGCTGGCCCAGGCCGGCTATCCGGCCGAAGGCGACATTCCGAAAAACCTCCTCGACCGTCAAGCGGTGCGACAACTGATCATTCTGCTGCGGCGGATGTATCCAGTGGCCATCCTGGACCTGGACCACACGCTCGGCGAACATCAGATCGAGGCGATGCGGCTGGCGAATTTCGTCGGCCTGATTGTCCGTGCGGACGTGCCGGGGCTTCGTCGGGCGCGCTGGGCACTGGACGCGGCCGCCTCGCTGGGTGTGCCGCGAGACCGTTTCCGCCTGGTGCTGGGCCGCTGGGGACAACGGGGCCAGATCGAGTCCGAGAAAATCGAAGAAATACTCGGGATCGAGGTCTTCCAGGCTATCCCCGACGATCAGCCCGCGATGAATCGGGCGGTCAACCGGGGCGTGCCGCTGGCCGAGTCGTCCAAGATGTCGCGAATCAGCCGCAGTTTCTCTTCGTTCGCTCGTAGTGTGCAAACCTCCGCCGGGAGTGAAACGGCATGAAGATGAGTCTTTCTCGTAACAGAAAAACCGATCCACGCCCGTCAAACGGTGACCTCGACGGCACCGGCCGGCAATCGGGTAACGGCTTCGAGGCCGAGTTCCAGAAACTCAAAACGCGTATCCACCGTGAACTGATCGATTCGCTCGATCTTTCGCGGATCGGATCGTTGGACGAATCGCACCTTCGGGCACATATCCGCAATCTGGCCGAAGGCCTCCTCCGCTCGCGGCCCGAGATGCTCTCAAGCATCGACGAAGAGCGACTGGTCGACGACTTGATGGCCGAGTCGTTCGGCCTGGGACCGCTGGAACCTTACATGCAGGACCCCGACGTGACCGACATTCTGGTCAACGGGCCGGGCGAGGTCTACGTGGAACGCATGGGACGCTTGCAGGAGACCAACACGGTCTTTGCCGACGACGAGCACCTGATGCAGATCATCCAGCGAGTTGTGGCCCAGGTGGGGCGGCGGATCGACGAGCAATCGCCCATGGTCGACGCCCGGCGCCCCGACGGCTCGCGTATCAACGCCGTCATTCCGCCCTTGGCGCTCTGCGGTCCGGTGCTTTCCATTCGTCGCTTCGGCCACGTGCCGCTGCAAATATCCGACCTGCTGGCGCTGGATTCCATCTGCCCGGAAATGGTTGCCCTACTGCAGGCGGCCATCGAAGGGCGCGTTAACGTGATGATCAGCGGTGGAACCGGTTCCGGCAAGACCACGCTGTTGAACAACCTGTCGTGTTTCGTGCCGATCGAGGAGCGTCTGGTAACCATCGAAGACTCGGCGGAACTCCAGTTGCAGCGGAAGCACGTCGTCGGCCTGGAAACCCGAATCGCCAATACCGAAGGCCAGGGAGAGGTCACGCCGCGCGACCTGGTCCGAAACGCGCTGCGCATGCGTCCCGACCGCATTATTCTTGGTGAGGTCCGCGGCGGCGAGGCGCTCGACATGCTCCAGGCGATGAACACCGGCCATGAAGGCTCGCTGAGCACCATTCACGCCAACGATACGCGAGACGCTCTGTCGCGGCTGGAGGTGATGGTCAGCATGGCCGGCTTCGACCTGTCGGTCGGCGTGGTGCGTTCCTACATTGCCTCGGCAATTACCCTGGTGGTTCATCTCGCCCGACTCAAAGGCGGCGTGCGGCGCGTGATGCGAATTTCCGAGGTCACCGGCCTGGAAGACGGCGAGTACCGGATGCAGGAGATATTCGGCTTCCGGCAATCGGGCACGGACGATGAGGGCCGAGCGAAAGGCTCCTTTTACGCCGCCGGAAACGCCCCCTGGCTCTGCCGGCGCCTGGAGGAATTAGGAATCAACTTGCCAAGCGGCCTGTTTGACAAACGCGTGCTCGGCGTGGCCAAAACCAGCGGCTCGTCGGCCCTGGAGGTGGTGTAGTGAGTGGTGTAGTGAGTGGTGTAGTGACTCCAACCGTAATAGCTCTATTGGTGTTCGCGGCGTCCACCGTCATTATGGTGGCCGTGGCCATGCTAATCCACGACCTAAAGCGGCCAGACGAGGATTTGCACCGGCGACTGGGTCTGACGCTCCAGCAGCTTCAGGCCACCCCGGAACACGCGTCGTTGCAACAACCGGCCGACGGTTGGATCGATCGGGCGTTCTACCAGTTGAGCGAGAACTCCGGCAGTAAACTCGACCGGCAGACCGCCGTGACACTGGTGGCCGGCGCGGCGCTGATCGGCTGTGCGGCGCCGTTGGTATTTTTCGATAATCTGCCGGCTGCCGCGGCCGGATTACTGCTGGGCGCCGTGTTGCCGATATGCTGGTGGACATTCCGGCGGGCACGTCGGATGGCGGCCTTCGAGAAGAACCTGCCCGAAGCATTGGAGCTTTTGGCCGACGGCGTGCGGGCCGGTCAAACTCTCGAGCAGGCCGCCGCGTTGGTGGCCGCTCAGGCTCCCGCTCCGCTGAGCGAAGAGTTCGGTTATTGCGTATCTCAGTTACGGCTGGGTCACTCGCCGGTAGCCGTTCTCAGTCGGATGGCCCGGCGGATACCCATTCCCGAATTCAGAATCTTCGCAACGGCCGTGTTGGTACACCGGCAGACGGGTGGCAATCTGGCCCTGTTGGCCCAACGGTTGGCCAATTCCGGCCGCGACCGGGGCGAGTTCCGCGGCCACGTCAAGGCCGTCACCTCCGGGAGCCGCTTGTCGGTAATCGGCCTGACTATCGGTGCCCTGGTGGCCATGGGAATCCTCGCCTCGTTGCGGCCCGAATACCTGAGCGCTTTCGTCGAACACGAATTGGGCCCAACGCTGTTGGTAACCGCCGCCGTGCTGCAAGTCGTGGGGATACTCTGGGTCTGGAGAATCTTGAAAGTCCACTTCTAACAAGGATTACGCCGCAGGCGTTAAACAACAAAGCCCAGGGTCGCGCAGCGCACCCTGGGTCGGGAGGCTTTGTTGTACAACCGCTTCGCGGTAGCAGCGGAAATCGCAGTATTGGGAAAGAAAGTTACATGCCATGAAAGAAGTCTTCGACGCGATAGGCACCCAAACCGGAAGTTCGCTGCCGACGCTGCTGTCTGAGTGGGGACCGTCGGTTGCTATCTTCGTGATTGCGGCATTGGCGTTCTATCTCATCGGGCGCGTCTGGACACGCAAACCCAGCCCCGAACAAATGCGGCTGAAACGTATCAGCCCAGACAGCCCGCTCGGAGAAATATCCGACGATGGGCTGATCGAGGCCCTGGCCCCCGCCCTGGCGGTTCAACTCCCCCAAACGGAAAAAGAGCGGCGAGATTTCCAGGTGCTGCTCCGTCAGGCCGGACTATACAGCCCTCGGGCGAGAGTGGTGATTTACGCCTTGCGCTTCGGGCTTCTGGTTACACCGTTGTTGATTGCCGGCGTTTGGGCGGTGCTGGCCCGTGCGGACCAGACGTTTGGGATATTGTTCATCGGCGGCGTGGCCGCGGCAACACTGTCGGTCATGCCCCGTCTGTTTGTCTACTTCCGCCGCCGCCGCCGATTACAGCGCATCCGCGCGGGACTGCCCGACACAATCGACATGCTCAGCATGTGTACCAGCGGCGGGCTGGGACTGCGCGAGAGCCTCGAACACGTCTCCGGGCAGTTGTCGAGTTACCCCGAGGTGGCCCAGGAGTTGTTGATCCTGAAAAAGCAAGCCGAGGTTGGTAGCTTGAAGCAGGCGTTGGCGGATTTTTCGGTCCGGGTAGACCTGCCCGAGGCACGCCAACTGGCCAGCCTGTTGACCCGAGGCACTCGGCTGGGGACCCAACTGGCCGGCTCGCTCAACGAGCAAGCGGACCATCTGCGTGTCGCCCGGCGCCAGGCGGCTACCATGCGGGCCAACAAGACGCCGGTAAAGCTGGTCTTTCCAATACTCTTCTGCTTTGCCCCGGCCGCGCTGATTCTCCTGCCCGCCCCGGCCGTGCTGGAGCTGCGCGACTTCCTCAATCCGAGCGATTCGGCCGTCGCCACGTCCGGCGAAGGCTTCGGCACCGAGGCCATCGTAAGAACGCTCGAGGACCTCGAGCAGACCATCACCCCGGTCATCTCCGACACAACCACCGACGGGGCCGATCGATATTGATCCCGCCAGGCCTTCTTTTCTTCCGCCGATCTTTGTACGCTTACTCAAGCTGCAAGGAGGGGAGTCCGAAAATGGGGACTGGCTCCGTCACGGGCTGGTTTTTTCGGGAGTTTCCGGCATGCCGACGGTGCCTGTCCCCTTTTTCGGACGTGAGTGATAGATGTTTTCACCCGACCGCCTGAAACACCTGCTCCGTCGCGGCATCCGCGCGGTGGTTGCTGCCCAGATCGCTTCGCAGGTGGTTTCGCTTGGCGTGCTGGCGATATTGTTTCGGCTGCTGGGGCCGGAACCGTACGGGCTGCTGGGGATGATGGTGCCGGTTTTGCTGTTGGGGCGAATATTCATTACCGCCGGGCTGGACGTGGCTACCGTCCAGCAGGCCGAGTTAGACGATCGGCAGGTTTCCACCCTGTTCTGGCTCAACCAGTGCCTGGGTCTGGCCATGGCGCTGGTGACCGCGGCCGTTGCCCCGCTTGTTGCCCGGCTTTACGGCATCGAACAGTTGGCCTTGTTGACCGTGGCCTTGGCCGGCACGGCGGTGGCCACGGCATTGAGTACGCAGCACCAGGCACTCCTTCAGCGAAAACTCCGACTGGGTACGTTGGCAGTCGTCCGGCTGATCGCTCTGACATTGGGTGGCATGACGGCCGTGGCGGCCGCCGTGGCCGGCTGGGGCGTTTGGGCACTGGTCGTTCAGCAATACGTCGAACTGACGGCCCTGGCCGCTCTGGCTTGGGCTGTCGAGCCGTGGCGACCCGGCCTGGCAATCCGCATCGGACCGATTAAGGAGATTGTTCGTTTCGGCGGTCATTACACGCTAAGCAGCCTGATGTTCTACCTGACGGCCAATGCCGACAAAGTGCTGGTCGGGGCCCACGACCCTGAAGAAATTTCGACTCGCATTATCGATCTGTTCTGCCCCATTGGAAAAGGTCAGCGTGGGCTGATCGTTTCGCCTC
>JAUWJC010000564.1 GCA_030607895.1 Pirellulales bacterium | reverse complement strand
TGGCCCCTGACCTCTGGCCCCTGACCTCTGGTCCCTGGCCCCTTGTCACGTCTACCGGCGATCTCCGTAGCTCAACGTCATGAGTTCCGCCCGAGTTGACGGGTTCTTGCGGAAGGCGCCCTTGATGGCCGAGGTGATACAGACGCAACCCGGCTTGCGGACTCCACGAATCGTCATGCAGGTATGAACCGCCTCGACCACCACCGCCACGCCCCTGGCCTGCAACTCCGAAAGCAACAGATCGGCGATCGTCTCGGTCATGCGTTCCTGCACTTGCGGTTTTCTGGAGACGCTTTCCACTACCCTGACTAATTTGCTAAACCCGATCACCCGGCCGTTGGGTAAATAGGCGATGTGGGCCTTGCCCATGAACGGCAGCATGTGGTGCTCGCACATGCTGTTGAAGCTGATATCGCGAACCAACACGATCTCGTCGTATTTTTCGCTGAAGAACTTCTTCAAGTGAACCCGCGGGTCTTCGTGTAGCCCGCTGAACAACTCGGCGTACATCCGGGCCACGCGGGCGGGAGTCTCGCGGAGCCCCTCCCGGTCGGGGTCTTCACCCACGGCCAGCAGTATCTCCCGGACCGCCCGTTCAATCCGCCCGCAGTCGACGCGGTGGTCAGCTTGGTCGTCTTCGCGTTCGTCGGGAGAAGCCATGGGTATCCCTTGCTCGATCAGCATGCCAACCACTCATGATAGGGATACCGATTTGCGCCGTCAACGGGTGCCGCTTGCGGCTTCGCACTACGCGACCTCAGTTATCGCTGAAGCTGGGTGGGAAGACGACGCTTTCGGCGATACACTGGGCGGGCTCGACGGCCATGGCCTCGAGGTGTTCCAGCAATATGCCCACCCGGCGGTGGACGTTCAGTTCGGCCAACAGGGCTTGTTTCTCTTCCAAGGAGGTATTCATGGTGTAACTGATGATGTCGGTCAGTACGCCCAGTGGCAGGTCGCTTTCCAGCAGTTGGTCCAGTTGTTCTTGAATCAGGTGCAGACCGGGAACAGTCGCAACGAGTGCATTGCGGAGCTTGCGCCCAAGTGCTGCTCGTTCGACGGCCTTTCCAGCCGGATACAGGTCGTCGCAAATCGAGACCTTCGCCTCGCGGAAGCTCTTTTTGGGCGGCAACTCCCGGGCAATTCGAATGCGCTGCAATCCCAACAGCATCACATTGGACGTGCCGTTTTCCAGCCTGTGCGCCACGGCGATTCGGGCCAGGCAGGCAAACGGGTACAGCGGCGGCCGCCCTTCGTAGTCGTTCTCCCAGCCGGGTGCAAGCGTGGCCATCGCCATCAGGTGGTCGTCGGCCAACGCCTCGCTTAGCGACTGGCGGTAGCGGCGTTCGTGGATGTGCAGCGGTTGCAGAACGTGTGGAAACAGCACCAGGTTGGGTAACGGAAACAGCCTGACCGTTCCGGAAAAGCCCTCCAGTGAAACGGAAATATCCTCAAGCTCCGACATCGGTCAATGCAACCCTTTTCGAGCCATGGCAGGCTGAGCCGGGCCGTGTCGGCCCGGAATTCCGGTGGCGGCCAAGAGCCGCGCAATGATGCTCTTGTTCATTATAGGCAGCCGGGCAGAAGAAGGCCAATTTGGGCGGCTGCGCTGGCTGCGGCCAACTCTCGGATACTTGACACGGGCAGGCTGTAAGTGCGAGAATTAGCCCTGCCGGCTGGAAGATTCCGCCTACTACAGCCGGCCCGCCCCCCTCAACGTCATCACCCGGGCACCAGGATGGTTGTCACTCAGAAGGCCAAGCGTTACGCGGCCAAGGTGGTTGGCCAGTTGCGTCGGCAGTATCCCGACGCCGGCTGTTCGCTAGATTTCGGCAGTCCGTTGGAGTTATTGGTGGCCACCATTCTCTCAGCCCAGTGTACCGACGAGCGGGTAAACCTGGTTACCAAGGACCTTTTTCGTAAATACCGCTCGGCGGCAGATTACGCCCGGACACCGCAAGCCGAGTTGGAACGGGACATCAGAAGCACCGGGTTCTTCCGCAACAAGGCAAAGAACATCCGTGGGTGTTGCCAGGCACTTGTTGAGCAATACGAAGGCCGGGTGCCACGCGAGTTGGACGCCTTGGTCGCACTGCCCGGCATCGGTCGAAAGACGGCCAACGTGGTGTTGGGAACCGCCCATGGAATAGCCTCCGGCGTGGTGGTCGACACGCACGTAGGACGGATCAGCCGGCGTCTGGGGCTTTCCCGCCAGAAAAACCCGGAAAAAATCGAACGAGACTTGATCGAGCAGCTTCCGCGGAAGGATTGGGTGGCGTTCAGCCATCGCATGATTCAGCACGGCCGGCATTACTGTACCGCCCGGCGTCCAAAATGCGACGACTGCCCACTGAATCGTTTTTGCCCACGTGTCGGGGTCTGCGAAGCCGCAAGCGGCACTGACCACTGACCACTAACCACTGACCTATCTACTACAATGGTTCTTTCAGGACACGAAATCAAGGCCGAGTTGGGCAAGAACATCGTCATCGAGCCGTTCGACGAGTCGAGGCTAAATCCCAATAGCTACAACCTCGCGCTTCACGACGAACTGATGGTCTATGAAGAGGTGGTGCTGGACATGCGCAAAGCGAATCTGGTCCGCCGCATCCCCATTCCGCCCGAGGGACTGGTGCTCAGCCCGAACCAGCTTTTCCTGGGACGGACCGCCGAACGGACCGAAACGCACAACCTGGTGCCGATGATCGAGGGCCGTTCGTCCGTGGGCCGGCTGGGGTTATTCGTGCATGTGACGGCCGGATTCGGCGACGTGGGTTTTTGCGGCTACTGGACACTC
>JAUWJC010000548.1 GCA_030607895.1 Pirellulales bacterium | reverse complement strand
GCCCGCCGCTGGTTCGTTCACGGCGGACAAGTCCGCCGGCTAAACGGAACTCGTCTGACAACTGAAAACTGACAACTTAATCCGAAAACCTCAATTCTTGACCGCGTTGAGTATATCAGCGGTCAGCTATCAGCCCGAAACCCCGCAAGAAACGCTATTTTCAGCGGCTGAAAGCTGATAGCTGAAAGCTGACCGTTACCAGTATAGAATTTCCGCTTCCAGGCCGCCACGGGGCGGCATAATAAACTATGCTTTACATGGTGGCAGAGGGTCGCGGCCGAGTGTCGCGGCCGCGTGGAGCGTGTTTTCAGTCTGGCTTTTCTGGGCGTAACATCTCGTCGCCCCCCGGCCGAAAAAGGGACCAGGTTTAATTTGCCGGAACGGCCCGAAGGGTGCTTCGCACAAATTAAACCTGGTCCCTTTTTCGGCTTACCGTTCGGGAGAGGAAAACCATGGGTCTATCACGCGGCCGTTCCGCGCGCACGGCTTGCCGCTTCGAGCCGTTGGAGAAGCGTTTCCTTCTGTCGGTCGCACCCGCGCTGGGGCAGTTTCAACTGGATTTCCACGGCGAGACTTCATCGTATTTCTCCGACGCCGAAGAGGTTTCTCTGGGGGGTGCCATGCCCGCCGGCGAAAGCTACATGCTGATCGACCACTGGGGCGGGAACTGGTCCGACGCCGAAAAAAGCCCATCCAATTCAGAAGACGATTATTTGTGCTGGGCCGCCGCCGCCTCGAACGTGCTCGAGTGGACCGGCTGGGGAAACGTCGCCGGCATGACCACCACCGACGATGTCTTCGCCTACTTCCAGGATCATTGGACCGACGACGGGGGGCTGATGGAGTTCGGCTGGGACTGGTGGTTCGACGGGAGCAACGGCAGCCAGGGATGGTCCGGATGGTCGCAGGTCGACGTTTCCGGCGGAGCGTTCTATCCCTCGGAGACCTTCGGCGACTACTTCCACAACTTCCAGGGGTCCTCGCAATCGCTGGCCACCATCGACAGCTACTTGCACTCCGGCTACGGGGTCACGTTGGGTATCTACGGCCCGGGCGGACACGCCATCACCTGCTGGGGAGTCAACTACAATCCCGATAACCCATCCGACTACCACGGAATCTGGGTTACCGATTCCGACGACGCCAAGTACACCAACGACGCTCCCGATCAATTGCGCTACTACGAGGTGGAGAACACTTCGGGCAAATGGTACCTCCAGGATTACTACGGCAGCGACAGTTGGTACATCGACCTGGTTTCCGGACTGGAGCCGACCGAGGCAACATCTGATCCGAAGCCCGATCCGGACCCGGAGCCGGAGCCGCAAGCCAACGAAATCCACGGCACCGTGTGGAACGATTCCAACGGCGACGGGCAGCAAGACGCCGGCGAAGGGGCATTGGCCGACAGGGTCGTATTCCTCGACCTGAACAACAACGGCACGCACGACAGGGGCATCGTTACGGTGGCTTCGACCGACATGCCCCAAAACATCCCCGATTCGGCAACGACCAACTACACACTGATCGTCGCGGGGGCCGGCCAATTGACCGGCGACGTGAACATCACACTGGACATCGCCCACAATTGGGCCGATGACCTGGACGTTTACCTGATTAGCCCCGACGGCACCCGGACGGAGTTGTTCACCGACGTGGGCGGATGGGGTGCCAACTTCAGCGGCACCACGCTGGACGACGACGCTTCGGTCGCCATCACGCAGGGGCAAGCACCCTTTGCCGGCACGTTCCGACCGGAAGGCTCGCTTGCCGACTTCGACGGCGAAGACCCCAACGGCACTTGGACGCTGGAAATCACCGACGACGAAGCCTGGTTCGACGGCACGCTCAACAGTTGGTCGCTGGAAATCACCGCCGATGAACAGTCCGTGTCGACCGGCGCCGACGGCGGCTTCGTGTTCACCGGCCTGGCGGACGGCACCTACCGCGTTGCTGTCCAAGTGCCCGAGGGCTGGACACAAACCACGCCCCAAGACGCGTACCATAGTCTCGACTTGCAGGAAGGCGCCGTTGCCGAGAACATCGACTTCGGGCTGACCGAGCCGGCACAACTGCCGGAGGCGACCGATCTGGGCACCGTCGACTTCGCGGAAATCGTCGGCCTGGACCTGGGCGCCGCCGAC
Organism: Pirellulales bacterium; assembly: GCA_030607895.1. Taxonomy (GTDB): domain Bacteria; phylum Planctomycetota; class Planctomycetia; order Pirellulales; family Thermoguttaceae; genus JAUWJC01. The sequence goes on along the minus strand of JAUWJC010000548.1, from coordinate 857 downwards.
TACTGGTACGTTTGCCAAGCCGCCCGGGATGGATTCCTGACCGTCGAGGCCCTGTTTGAAGGCACCGCCGACGCCGCGCAACTGACGCTTTACGACGGGAACTTCAACCAACTGGCAACCGCCGAAGCCTCGACGGACGGGCAACGACTCGACTGGAACGCGACCGCCGGCGAGGCCTACTACTTTGGCGTGGCCGGCGATGAAGCCGACGTCGATCTGCGCGTGGCCAACCTGGTCTCGCAAGACGGCGATACCGTAACGATCCACGGTACCGACGGCGACGACCGGTTCGACTTTGCCGCCGGCTCGTATCACCAGGTTACCGTAAACGGCGTTCACTACGAGTTCTCGTCTTCGACGGTCACGAGCTTCTCGTTTGACGGCGCCGGGGGAACCGACGTGGCCAAGCTGTACGATTCGGCGGGCGACGACACCTTCACCGGGAGACCCGACTACAGCGCACTATCCGGCGACGGGTTCTCGGTCCAGGCCAACAATATCCGCTACGTCCACTGCCTGGCCACCGCGGGCGGAACCGACTCGGCCCGGCTCTACGACTCGGCCGCCAACGATACGTTCAAGGCAATGCCCCACCAGGCCATGCTGTACGGCGAGGGGTTCTACGTCCGGGCCAAGGGATTCGATTCGGTGGAAGCGTCGGCTACGGCCGGCGGAACCGACGTGGCCAAACTGTACGACTCGGCCGGAGACGATACTTTCGAGGCCACGCCGACTCAAGCCAGACTGTACGGCGACGGGTTCTCGCTCCAGGCCGACAATTTCCTTTACGTCCACTGGCTGGCCACCGCGGGCGGAACCGACGTGGCCCGGCTCTACGATTCGGCCGGCAGCGATAT
>JAUWJC010000419.1 GCA_030607895.1 Pirellulales bacterium | reverse complement strand
CGTCGAACCCGTGCATTTTCCTACCTAGATTCACCAGAGTGAACGCCTCGTTTGTCGTAACGTGTTCTCAATAAAGTTGTTGCGACAAAACTACCCAAATCGCCCAACGGGTTCGACGAATGCTTACTGTCCAATAATCGAAAGTCCTTGCTCCACAACAGTTTACGACGCGAAATCAACCAGAAAACGACCCGATTCACCGACCTACCTCGGCATGTATCCGGACATGAGGCGTAGTCGCAACTCGCCATGCGGCAATGCCTTACGTCTATTCGGTGACAATCGGGGGAAAAGTTGTCCGGCTGAATGTGTTGTCCAAATGAAAAGTACAGGATTTTCAATAGGAGTTTCGGAGCCGGAACCATTAGGCCGCTTGCGGCTTCGCAACGGCGACTAACAGCGATGTAAGTTATGTTTCAGCATACACATTCGGACAAGATGTTATGCTAAGCATAACCTACACAACCAACAGCCTAACCCCCTGACACCATGGTCCGTCTATCCTGCTATCCCGGCGGCGAGAGCTACCTGTTGGTGGCGGGGGTTGCGCTGGTGCTGGTGGCGCTTGTGGCAATCTGGCCGGTCCGGCGCGGCACAAGCCGGGCGAAACGGCTCACCCTGGCGGCAGTCCGGCTGGCCACGATCGTTATGATCGTCCTGGCCATGTTGCGTCCCACGTTGGTGTATACCGAGACCAAGAAACAGTCGGCCAGTTTGATTGTCCTGGCCGATCGGTCGCGGAGCATGTCGGTTCCCGACTCCGTCGGCGGGAAAACCCGCTGGGAGATTCTTCGGCGGACATTGGCCGACGGGCAAGACGCCTTGGAAGAGTTGGCCGGGGACTTCGAGGTCAAAGCCTACGCTTTCGACGCCGACGTGCATCCGGTCGAGATGGTCGCCGGCAAGATCACGCTGGGCGATTCGCCCGAGGGCCGGCAAACGGCCATCGGATCGGCGTTGGAGGATGTGCTTCGTCTGGAGGCGGGCAAGCGGTTATTGGGGATTATTCTGCTAAGCGACGGTGCCCAACGGGCCTATGCGCCGCGAGATTTGCCGGCCCAGACGGCTGCCGGGCGGATGAAACACCTCGGCTGCCCGCTCTACACTTTCCCCTTCGGCCAGTCGCGTGGGCTGGGCCAGGCAAAAGACGTGGCCATCAAGAGCTTTCTGGCCAATCAGAACGTCTTTGTCAAGAACGAGTTGACGGTTGCCGGCCAGGTTCGCGTGGACGGGTACGTCAACCGGGAGATTCCCGTTCGGCTGCTCTTCGAGACTGCGCCCGGCAAGATGGAAGTCGTGGCCGAAAAGAACATCAAGCCCACGGCCGACGGCCAACTTCTGCCTGTCGAGTTCGCCTATGCACCGCAGGTACGCGGCGAGTTCAAGCTGACGCTCGAGGTGGAAGGTCAGCCGGGAGAATTGGTCACCACCAACAACCGGCTGAGCACGTTTGTCAACGTGCTGGCGGGCGGACTGAATGTGTTGTACTTGGAAGGCGCGTTGCGCGTCGAGCAGAAGTTTCTCCGCCGGGCATTGGACGCCTCGCCGGATATCATCGTCGACTACCTGCGGCTCGATCCGCGCCGGCCGGAAATCCGCCCCGGCAACCTGGGCGAACGTTTCAAGCCGGGAAAATACGAAGTGTACATCCTGGGCGATCTCGACTCGAAGGCCTTTCGCGACTCGGAGTTAAAGGACCTGGCCGAGACGGTTTCGGCGGGTGCCGGCCTGATCATGTTGGGCGGATTTCACAGTTTCGGACCCGGCGGCTACGGAGCGACATCGCTGGGGAAAGTGCTGCCGGTGGACATGGACCGCTTCGAGCGGCAGAACTTCGGCGAGCCGATCCGCGGCGACTTGCACCTGCCGGGCCCACTCGCGATGCGGCCCACCCAACTCGGCCTGAACCACTTCGCCTTGATGCTTGCCGGCAAGGGGCGGCGGAACCAGGCCGCCTGGGCCCAGTTGCCGCCGCTGGAGGGAGCCAATCGCTTTCGCGGCACTTCGGCCGGCGCCCTGGTGCTGGCCACAGACAACCAAAACCGGTCCCTGTTGGTCGCACAGCAGTACGGCGCCGGACGCGTGATGGCATTTGCGGGCGATTCAACCTGGCACTGGTGGATGCGGGGATTTGAAACCGCCCATAAGCGATTCTGGCGACAAGTCATCTTGTGGCTGGCTCATAAAGATCAGTCCATCGAAGGCAACGTCTGGATCAAGCTCTCGGCTCGCCGGTTCAGCCCGGGCCAGCGGGTTCAGTTCACGGTGGGAGCCCAGGGCCCAACCGGCGAACCGCTCGAAGACGCCACCTTTGATACCCGGATCACGCTTCCCGACGGAAAAATGCAGCCCTTGAAGCTGGTCCGGCAGGCCGAGCAGATGGCCGGCTCGTTGCGCGATAGCCGGACGCCCGGCGACTATGCGATCGAGGTGACCGCCAAGCACGATGGGCAAGTGCTGGGGACCGCCCGATCGCGTTTTCTGGTCTTTCGGCAGGACCTGGAGTTGGACAACGCCTCGGCCGACGTCACGACAATGGAGAGCCTGGCCGCCATGACCGGAGGTCAGTCGTTGGCACCCGAGCAATTGCCCGAACTGCTCGAACGCCTCGGCCAAACGACCGAAGAGTTGGAAGTGCGGACCGAAACCAAGCGCACCCTCTGGGATTGCTGGCCGTTCTTCCTGCTGCTGGTCGGCCTGCTAGGTGTCGAGTGGTATCTGCGCAAACGCTGGGGGCTGGTTTGAGGGAGACCAGGGCCGTCTCATGCCCAGAGCCACCAAACTCGTTCCCAAGCTCTGCTTGGGAACAAGAACAGCTTACCCCTACCCCTCGTTCCCAAGCTCTGCTTGGGAACGCATTCCCGCGAAGTTCCGCTTCGCAACACCCGTGCAAACATTCACATCCAATCCGTCACAACGTCGATCAACCCTGGCTGCCGCGCGTAGTTTCTAGCGCTCGAGTATCGCCAGTGCAGCGGATCGTCGACGTAACCGCGGTTCACCGGGTTGTCATGGATGTATTCGAGCTTCTGCCACATCATCTCTTCGTTCTGGATCTGCTTCGGCTGACTCCCTTCTTGCCATACCTGGTACTCGCTCTGGGACTTGTGGTGCAGCTTGTTGGCCCGTAACTGACGAAGCAGCACGTGCGCCGCACGACGCTTCAGCAGGTCCACGATCTGACGAGCCGTGTAGGACTTGAAACGCTGCACCACGGTCGGCAGTTCCGGAGCCTTCGCGATCACATGCACGTGGTTCTCCAGGATGACGTAGCCGAACAGACTGAATTCGCATTCGCGCCGCAGGTATCGCCAAGAGTCGTAGAGGATGTCGACGGCTTCCGGACGAGTGAATACCGGGAGCCAGCCGACAATGGTTAACGTCATGAAGTAAGGGTAGTCCGTTTCAAAGATGCGGTAGCGTGTGCGGGTCATGGTAGCGATTCCCCTTCCTCGTTCCCAAGCAGAGCTTGGGAACAAGAATAAAGAACAATTTCCCCTTTCCTCGTTCCCAAGCAGAGCTTGGGAACAAGAATAAGAATAAAGAACAATTTCCCCTTTCCTCGTTCCCAAGCTCTGCTTGGGAACATACTGCCGCGGTGTTCCCAAGCAGAGCTTGGGAACAAGGATGCGAAAGGGAGACCAGGCAACCTCAGGCCAACAGGCATCGTGGCGTCTTTTTCCTGTCGGCGGCCGGTTTGCGGGCTGGAGCCTTCTTGGGCGCTTGCTTGGGGGCCGTTTGAGCCTTATGTAGCTTGTCGGCCTTGTCGAAGTCGGCCTTGGACTTTGCCTCGTCGCCTTTCTTCTTGTAGGCAACTGCCCGATTGATGTAGGCCTGCACGAAGCCTGGATCGAGCCGAATGGCGCTGGTGAAATCGGCAATCGCCCGGTCGTGGTCGCCCTTCTGTTCGTAGGCGACGCCGCGTGAACAGTAGGCGTTGGTGTGGTTCGGGTTGATCCGGATGGCCGCCGTGTAGTCTTCGATTGCCCGATCCAGATCGGCCTTTTTGCCATTAGCCTTCATGTCATGGGCAACACCCCGGCTGTAATAGGCGTCGGCGAACTTAGGGTTTAGCTCGATTGCCTTGTCGAAGTCGGCCATGGCCTTGTCCATCTCGCCTTTTCGGCCGTAAGCAAGCCCCCGGTCGTGATAGGCCGGGGCGAACTTCGGGTTTAGCTCGATTGCCTTGTTGAAATCGGCGATGGCCTTGTCCGACTGGCCCTTCTCTTCCAGCACGATTCCCCGGCACCAGTAGGCGTCGGCGGCTTTCGGGTT
>JAUWJC010000212.1 GCA_030607895.1 Pirellulales bacterium | reverse complement strand
ATCGGGGGGCACGTCCCTGAGCGCCGCGAAGGGCGTGGTCCATGTATATACCACGCCCTTCGCTGCGCTCAGGGACGTGCCACCCATTACATAGTGCCAATAAGCAATTACTCGAAGTCCGGTGACATTTGGTGAGAAATGCGGATAGTTCGTATTGGCACGTTTGCGACCTTTTGTTACCGTATTGGCTCGCCCGCAAGTCTGACCGGCACGGCTCGAAGGGAGTCAGCAGTCGGAGGTCGAGGGCAGCCCCGAGTTTTCCGGGAGTAATGCGTGGGTCACGCGCTGAAAGAGGCACGTGACGGGCCGACAAGGAAGGAGGCCGGCATGAGTTCCGACCAGAAGCAAGAAGTCCGCGTCCACATCCGTTGGATGATTCGTCGCGACATGCCCGAGGCCTTGGATATCGAAGCCGAGAGCTTCGAGTTTCCCTGGCTGGAGGAGGATTTCATCCGCTGTCTTCGCCAGCGGAACTGCATCGGCATGGTGGCCGAGCACGACGATCGGGTCGTGGGGTTCATGATCTACGAGTTGAACAAGACGCGGCTGCACATTCTCAATTTCGCCGTGTCCCAGGAGTACCGCCGCTGCGGCGTTGGCAGCCAAATGCTAGCCAAGCTGATCGGCAAGCTTTCGGCGCAGCGCCGCAGCCGAATTGTGTTGGAAGTGCGCGAGACGAATCTGGCCGCCCAACTATTCTTCCGCGATAATGGTTTCCGTGCAGTGTCGGTATTGCGCGAATACTACGAGGACACCCCGGAAGACGCCTACGCAATGCAATACCGTTACCGCCCGGAAAGAGTCTCGCTACCGATACCCACCAACCGAATCACCCGACTCGCCGGGTAGGCAGAGCCACAAAGCGGCAATCGTTGGTCGCGCCGCGCATCTTCCCATAAAGCCGCGGTGGTCGCGTATCGTTACAAAGCCGCAACCGGTGGTCGCGCACGGGACAGTAAGACATGCGGTTTGCCAAATGCTTCGGCGCGACCACCAGTCGCGGCTTTATTGCAACGTTGCAAGTGAACTACAATAGGAAAGAACCGTCCCATGCGAACCTGTTTTGCAATTGTACTGTTTCTGGCAACCGGATGCTTAACCTGTCTGGCGTCGGAGCGGAAACTGGTCTGGCTGGAAACCGAGCGATTCGACCAATACGGCGGCTGGACAAACGACGCGCAGTTCGTCGATCAGATGGGTTCGCCGTACCTGATGGCGATTGGGCTGGGTAAGCCGGCCGCCGATGCGAGCACGGCCGTCGTTCTCCCTCGGGCCGGCCGTTACAGGCTTTGGGCTCGGACCAAGGATTGGGCGCCCGAGCATCACCCCGGACGTTTTCGCATCGTGCTGGCCGGCCGGCCGGTCGAGCACGTCTTCGGCTCTAGCGGCAAGCCCGGTTGGCGGTGGGAGTCTGGCGGCGTGTACGGCCTGTCGGGCAAGATTGAAGTTCGGCTCCGCGATCTGACCGGCTTTTACGGACGCTGCGACGCAATAGTCCTCTGCGACGATCTCGACTGGACGCCTCCCGCGGAAATGGCCGACGTGGCCCGGCTCCGCGAGCAATATGGCGGCGTCAGTTCGCACATCAAAGACATGGGTCGGCACGACGTGGTGGTGGTCGGCGGCGGGTTGGCCGGCTGCATGGCCGCCGTCTCGTCTGCCCGGTTGGGAGCACGAACGGTGTTGATCCAGAACCGGCCGGTGCTTGGCGGCAACGCCAGCGTGGAAATCCTCGTGCCGCCGGTCGGCGTCTGGCCTCATGGTAAGAAGGATCCCCTCGACCCGCGCGAAACCGGTCTCGTCGAGGAGATTCGCACCGAGGGCAATCAGACTACCGAGGAGGCGAAGCTCTACTCCGGCCGGCTGCTACGCCTGGTTTCCGCCGAACCGAACCTCGATTTGCACCTCTCGACCCACGCCACGGGCGTCGAGATGAAATCCGATCATACCATTGCCAGCGTGTTGGCCGTCCATGTACGAAGCGGCCGGCGGATGCGCTTTGCCGGGCGGATGTTCGTCGACTGCACGGGCGACGGGGTGATCGGTGTCGCCGCCGGTGCGGAGTATCGGCACGGACGCGAAGGCCGCTCGACGCACAACGAGTCGCTGGCTCCCGAGGTCGGCGACAAGAAAACCATGGGCAACTCGCTGAAATACGTGAGCCAGCCCACCGATTCACCGCAACCGTTCGAAGCGCCGGCCTGGGCGATGAAGTTCCCCCGTTGCGACAGTTTCACACCCGGCCGGCACCCGCTGCTAACCTCTAAAATCGGCTGGCAGTGGAAAATCGAACTCGGCGGCACCCGCGATACATACCGCGACGCCGAACAGATTCGCGACGAACTGCTGCGGTTGATCTGGGGTCTTTGGGACCACGTCAAGAACCATTGCCCCAAGTTGCGCGAAAAGGCCGCCTGCCACAAGCTGGTTTGGGTAGGCCACGTGGCGGGCAAGCGGGAAAACCGCCGGCTCATCGGCGATTACGTCCTGACCGCAAACGACATCATCCACCAGACCCTGCTTCCCGACCGCGTCGCTTACGGCGGCTGGTCCATTGACGATCATCACCCCGAGGGCTTCTTTCGCAAGGGCCACACGATGCGGATTCCACTGCGAGAGTGCCGTATCGGCCAACGCTACTCGATCCCCTACCGGAGCCTCTACTCGAAGAACATCGACAACCTGCTGATGGCCGGCCGCGACATCTCGGCCAGTCACATGGCGCTATCCAACACACGCGTGATGCTCACCTGCGCGGTGATTGGTCAGGCGTCGGGCGCCGCGGCGGCCATGTGCATCGAGCACAACGCCACCCCGCGGGGCATCTATCAGAACCACATGACCGAACTCCAGCAGCAATTGCTCAAAGACGGTGCCCATATCATCGACTTACCCAGTCGCGACCCGCGCGACATGGCCCGGGCGGCAACCGTCACTGCTTCAAGCGAAAAGACCGGCGGCGGCCAGGTGTCGGCGGCGGCCAACGTGATAAACGGCCTCGCTCGGGCCGGCGGCGGGAAAACCAACGCCTGGTGTCCCGACCCGGGGAAGCCCATGCCGCAGTGGATCGAACTGGCCTGGGACCGGCCGCGGACCTTCAACCTGATCCACGTAACGTTCCTGACGAAAAAGCACGCCCCCGCCCGATTCCAGGTTCAGGCGTGGCAGGGCGACTGCTGGAAAACACTGGTGGAGGTGACCGGCAACAAGCGCCGCCGGCACGTGCTGGGTCTGGACCGGACAACCACCGCGAAATTGCGCGTGGTGCTGCTTCAAACCGAGACGAACGAGCCGGGAATCTGCGAGATTCGGGTTTACGACGAACCGGATCGCCTGGTGCGGATTGCCCGGCGCGCGGCCCGCGGCGCCACGTTGCCCGACACCAAGCCCGATCTGCCCTGGGACGACAGCGTCCAGTGGAAGGACGAAGGATGAAGGCGGAAGGATGAAGGATGAATGGGGCCGCTTGCGGCTTCGCAATATCAGCGATCAGCTATCAGCTTTCAGCTATCAACACCCTCAGTTCACCTTGGTTTGCGAACTGGATTCGGCCACGACGGCGGGCAGTTGGAGGGTGAATCGGCTGCCCTGGCCGGAAGTGCTCTCGACCAGGATGCGGCCACCGTGCTCGTTGAGGATTTTCTGGCTCACCGGCAATCCCAGGCCGGTACCTCGACCGCGTTTTGAAGAGATAAAGGGCTTGAAGAGGTCCTCTTTCTCGTCGGCTAAGATGCCCGGCCCGTCGTCTTCGATGGTCACCGAAACGACCCCCTCGTCGGCGGAGTATTCAGTTCGCACGTCCACTCGGCCGGGCTCCTCCTTCTCTCCCGCCGCATCGATGGCGTTGGTCATCACGTTGAGCACGGCCCGGTGTATTCCCTCCGAGTCGAACACCAAGGTGGGCATTTCGTCGGCGGGGTGGCAGTGCAGTTGGACGTTCAGTTCGCCGGCTCGCGATTGCATCAATTCCAGCACGTCGCCGATTACCTGGTTCATGTCGGCGGGGCCCAGGTCCGGCTCGCGTTCCTTGCTGAAGGTGAGCATGTCCATAACCAGGGCGGAAATCTTGTTCTGGTTCTTCTCGACTATCTTCCAGCCCCTGCGGACCACCGACTGATCTTCTTCGGCAAGGCCCATCTCGATCAGGTAGCTCCCGCCGCGAATTCCCTGCAAGATGTTCTTGATGTGGTGCGAAAGCGTGGCGATGGTTTGCCCGACCGCGGCCAGACGCTCGGCCTGCACCATGGCGGAGTAGTACCGGGTGTCCTCGACGGCCAGCGCGGCCTGGTGCGCAATGGCGATCATCAGCTTGAGATGGTCTTCGGTGAACTTGGTTGTACCGCCCTTCTGAATCACCTCCTGCGGCGAGGTGGATGTGTCGATGTAGATCACGCCAACCACATCGTAACGGCCCTGCATCGGCACGCAAATGGCCTCGCGAATACCTGACCGCAGTATACTGCCGGCCGGGTTCCAGCGGTCGTCCTGCCGGGCGTCGCTGGTAAGCACGCCCTCGTTCTTCTCCATGACGAAGTCGAGGATGGTCTTGCTGATGGGGATCTTTTCGTCGGGGCGAATTCCCTTTCGGGTACGGCGAACCTTGGGCTCCACGGCGCCGCTTTCCGGCGATACCAGCATCACGCAGCCGCGATCTGCCTCCACCCACTCGAAAATCAACTCCATGATCCGCTGCAACAACTGGTCGATATCGAGCGTGTGGCTTACGGCAAGCGCGGTGCGATACATCACCTGGAGGTTGCTACGTGCCCGGGCCAACCAGGAATCCTGCGGGGCGTCCGTGCCGAACTCGAATATCCGGCTCCCCTCTTCCTGAGTGACCGAATGGATAATCTGCGACTGATCGTCCGTCTGTTGCGGCGAAGCGATGTCGATTACCCTGGCCAGATCCTCCTCCGACTGGTCGGAGGGGCAAGTGAAAAGCATCAGTGTGCTGCCAAGCTGGACCTGATCGCCACTGGCCAGACGGTGCTGCCGGACCTGCTCTCCATTGACAAACGTCCCGTTGGAACTGTTCAGATCGGAGATAGTGCAGACGTTGTCGACGCAGCGGATTTCCGCGTGCTGGCGGGAGGCCTCGGTGTCGTGGAGTTGAATGGCATTGGAAGAATCGCGGCCCAGACGAGTCGCGGGGTCTTCCAGTTCGAAACGGGCACCTTGATCGGACCCGCGAATCCCAAACAAAGACGGCACGACGCTGCCTCCAAGATCGGTCGGTCGCTCGCAGGGAAAAGGGGTCGCACACGAATAAGTTGACCAAACCGAAGCCCTGTAGGAGGCGACTCCTGTCGCCGGTTTTGCGGAAAATGGGGCGTCAATCGGCGACTGGAGTCGCCTCCTACAATGACCGAAATCGGTCAAGTAATTTCTGCGCGATTACCAAGCAATTCCTCGATTCTACGAATCAAGGGCCCATAATGATAGGGCTTTCGGACGAATTCCCCGCCAGGTAGCCGCGCCGCGCTGCGGCGGACACTGCCCAACAGGACCATGGGGGTCTCCTGCACGGCCGACTCTTGGGCAAATGGGGCGATTGCCTCCCCCGTTGAGCCGTCCAGTTCGTCGTCCAATTCGAGGTCGAGCACGATCAGATCGGGGTGAAGCTGCCGGGCCAATTCGAGACCATGCTGAGCCCGACCGGCCGAAAATGTCCGCACCCCATGCCGTTCGAGGGCGGTGCTCAAAACCTCCCGTGTCTCCTCGGAACGATCAACAATCAACACGCTGCGTTCAACGACCAACGTTACTACCTCCATGGACTTCCGCGGCCGGACTTCCATGTCCGGCCATCGTGTAGGATTGTCGTGTAGGATTGTCGTGCGGGATTCTGCCAAGTTGGACTGCCCCACACAAAGGGGCCAAAGCATAGCGTTCACCGGTTCCCGTGTCAAAGGGAGTTCTGAAAGCGGAAGGATGAATCTGGCCGCTTGCGGCTTCGCAATTTCCCTTTTCCCCTTTCCCCTTCCGCCTTCCGCCTTCCGCTTTCCGTTTCCCCCTCTTTCTGCCCGTTGCGTCGGGAATTCGCGTTTTCCGTGCTGATCATATTCGGGCGTTGCCGAAGAAGGAGTGCGAGGCAGCGGAGCTAACATATTGAGAGGAAAGGAGTTAGGCAATTTGCTCTCCCGCTGAATATCTGGCCTTTACCAATTAGGCGGTTGCGGGCACAATACCGCCCTGCTTGTGAGCATTTCTGTTTAGCCGATTGTTCAAAGTCGGTGTCGGCGTCGTCGCTCCGAAAAGGCGCGTCGGGTCATGGAAGACCGGCTGTAACAGCAAGGAGTGCTGAAAGTGACGAAGTCTCAATTGTTGACCGCGGTTGCGGGAAGTTTTCTGGTTCTTGCCCTGGCAGTGTACAACACTCCGGCCCAGCAGCCTCGGGCCCCGGTCGCGGCGGTGCAGTCTGGTGCTCCCGCCGCGGCGATGCTGGATATCAGCTACATCTTCAAGAACCACGCTCGCTTCAAGGGGATGATGAGCGACATGAAAGCAGACGTGGGTCGCGCCCAGGAGCAACTGAAAAAGGAACGCGACACGATCCGGAACCTTGTCGAACGACTCAAGGATTTCCGGCCCGGAACACCCGACTACAAGGCATTGGAAGAGGAGACCGCAAAACGCCAGGCCGACGCACAAGTGCAAATGCAATTGCAGCGGAAGGAGTTCCTGCAGCAAGAGGCCAAGATCTACTACACAATCTACAAGGAAATCCTGCAGGAAGTCGAGTACTACGCCACTAGTAACAATATCAGCATGGTGTTCCGGTTTAACGGCGATCCGGTGGAGATAGAGAGACCGGACGACGTGCTGCGAGATATCAATAAGTCGGTGGTCTATTTCAGCAAGGGGCTGGATATCACCCCGGTCGTCCTGGAGCGTTTGAACCGTCGCGGGCAAGGAAACCAGGGCAACATGACACGCCGTGGCACTCATCACGGTGTCCCCCTCAATAGGCGTTAGTGGTTTAGGGGTTTAGGGGTTTAGGGATGCGGGATAAAACGCTTGCGGCTTCGCAATCCTAACAGCCTAAACTCCTAACTGATTTAACCCCTAACAGCCTAAACTCCTAACAGCCTAAACTCCTAACAGCCTAAACT
>JAUWJC010000515.1 GCA_030607895.1 Pirellulales bacterium | reverse complement strand
TCAAGCAACCAAGGATTGCACGTTCTTGCACCCCGCATCCGCCACATAACAAACACGAGACACAAGGATTTCAAGAGGCCTCGCAGTTACCCATGTGGTTCATGCGTAGGCTCTATAGTTTCGCCTGGGCGATGGGCGGCGAGAACCAGCAGTTCGACGACATGGACGCGGTGGGGATGGACGAGTTGAGGTAGCAGGCAGCGAGCACCAAAGGATACTGAGAGAATGTCTATCCTGGACCAGTTCAAGCTGGACGGGCGCGTCGCCCTGGTGACCGGCTGCCGGCGGGGAATCGGCCGGGCACTGGCCCGGGCGCTAGCCGAGGCCGGAGCCGATATCGTTGGCGTGAGTGCATCGATGGAACCCTCGGGCAGTCAAGTCGAAGAAGAAGTCACCGCGCTGGGGCGCCGGTTCAAGGGATACGCCTGTGATTTTGCCGACCGAAGTGCATTGTACGGCTTCGTCGAACGAATTCGCACCGACTTTCCGCGAATCGACATCCTCGTGAACAACGCGGGAATCATTCTCCGCAAACCGGCAGTCGAACACCCGGACGAGTATTGGGATCGTGTGCTGGAAATCAACCTCAGTGCCCAGTTCGTGCTCAGCCGCGAGATTGGCCGCGACATGCTCCAGCGCGGCTACGGCAAGATCATCTTCATCGCCTCGCTCTTGACGTTCCAGGGCGGGATCACGGTGCCCAGCTATTCGGCCAGTAAAGGGGGCATCGGACAGCTCACCATGGCCCTGGCCAACGAATGGGCCGCCAAAGGAGTCAACGTCAACGCCATCGCGCCGGGCTACATCGCCACGGACAATACGGTGGCCTTGCGGAACGATCCCCAGCGAAGCCAAGCGATTCTCCAACGGATCCCGGCCGGACGTTGGGGCCAGCCGGGCGACCTGGCCGGGGCCGTGGTTTACCTCGGCTCGGCCGCGTCCGATTACGTCCACGGAGCACTACTGGCCGTCGACGGCGGATGGCTGGGAAGATAGAACTCGCAAAACTTCTGCCCGTAAGACCCCAATCCCGTGCAACGACAAAACAGTGATGAGACAATAACGGAAGCGAAACCATGACGCCGCGAAAACGTGTTCTGGCCGCCTTGAATCACCGGCAGCCGGATCGGGTGCCGATCGATTTCGGCGGCCATCGGGCGTCGGGCATCGCGGCTATTGCCTATCGGAAGCTCCGCGACGCGCTGGGTCTGGAGCCCAGGTCGATCCGCGTCTACGATCCCATCCAGCAACTGGCCATCATCGACGAAGACGTGTTGGACCGATTCGGCGTTGACACCATCGAGTTGGGCCGTGGCTTCGCCAACGGGGACGAGCACTGGGCCGACTGGACCCTGCCCGATGGAGCCCCCTGTCAGATGCCCTCCTGGGCGCTGCCCGAGCGGCAGGATGGTCAGTGGGTGCTGAAATCTCAAAGCGGCCGGGTGGTCGGACGGATGCCCGACGGAGCGATCTACTTCGAGCAATGCTACTGGCCGTACCTCGAAGAGGACGACCTGGACCGGCTGCCCGAGGCCCTGGCCGAGACGATGTGGGTCGCCTTCCGCACGCCCCCCGGTCCGCTGGTGACGGGCCAGTACGGTGAGAAGGCGCTGGCCGAAGGCGCGCGAAAACTCTGCAAGCGAACCGATCGGGCCATCACCGCACTGTTCGGCGGCAACCTGCTGGAGATCGGCCAGTTCCTCTACCGCAACGACTAGTTCCTCATGCTGCTGGCCGGAAACCCCAAACGGGCCCATGAGTTCCTCGACCGGCTGTTGGCGATCCACCTGGCAAACCTGGAGAAGTTCCTCGACGCCGTGGGCCCGAACATCGACATCATCGTTTTCGGCGACGACCTGGGCATGCAAACCGGCCCTCAGATGTCTCCGGCGATGTACCGGGAGTTCTTCAAGCCACGGCACGCCCGGATGTGGCGGCGGGCGAAGGAACTGGCCGACGTGAAAGTGATGCTCCACTGCTGCGGCGGAGTCCGGCCGCTATTGCCGGAACTGATCGAAGCCGGCCTGGACGCAATCAACCCCGTGCAGATCTCCTGCTCCGGCATGGAACCCCGCGGCCTGAAGGTCGACTTCGGCACTTCGATGACCTTCTGGGGAGGCGGCTGCGATACCCACCTTGTACTTTCGAGGGGCACCCCGGACGAGATCCGCCGACACGTCAAGGAGCAGGTGTCGATTCTCAGCCCCGGCGGAGGCTTCGTCTTCCAGCAGGGCCACAACATCCTGGCCGACGTACCCCCGGAAAACATCATCGCCATGTTCGACGCCGTACACGAGTTCGCGTTGGGTGATCGAGGCCCGCCGCGCTGGCACGCACGCCACGCTCGCACGAAGACTTGGCCCTAACCGGTTCCGTGCCAAGTGGCCGTTGGGCTGCCGGGCAATGTCAAGCTGCCGGACACCCAGACCGCCAGCAAGTCCGGCGGGCGAGCAATCACGGTGCTTGGTGGGATCACCGCCGACGGTGAACACTGGGAGCCGGCCCGGGCAGAGTTCCTCGTCCCGGTCGGTGTCTTGTCCAAGAAGATCGCTGCCAAGTTCAGCGATGCCGTGAAGAAGGAAAGGCCGGATCTGTTCGCAAGTATCCCGACCCGTGCCTGGCAGCGCGAGTGGGTATCGTTCTTGAAGCACTACGGACACGGCAACGACGCCGTGTTGAACTACCTGTCGCGGTATGTGTTTCGAACCGCGATCGGCAATGTACGGATTCTGGCAGTGGACGAGACCCACGTGACGTTCCACTCCAAGGACCGAAGCACCGACACCTGGCGGACCATGCGGCTGCCCGGCGTCGAGTTCCTTCGGCGATTTTTGCAGCACGTCCTGCCGCGTGGTTTTCACAAGGTCCGCTACTACGAACTGTGGCACCACTCGAAGCGCGACTTGGCAAGTCGGGCCTGGCTGCTTCTGATCCTGGAGAAGCCGACCGACATGGTCAGCCCGGTGAAGATCGCGGACCTGCTCGAAGCGCTCGACCAACTCACCGAGATGGACGATCGCCAAGACATAGGCGACGAGAACGACGACCCGAAAACCCCATGTTGCCCTCACTGCGGCAGCGCACGAACGACACTTCTTGCCGAATGGCCTCCACCCGGCCTGGCGTAGCGGTCCGGTAACCCGACCTGAAACCCGAATGCCATTGCCTGCAGGCCGCCTCCTAAATCCAGCCGGGCCGCGGCCTCTAAAATGCTGCGCGCTTCGGGAGGCAATTCGCACTCAGCGCAACCACACGAACACCACAACCGGCCTTCCCCCAACGACCATCCCAACTCAAC
>JAUWJC010000550.1 GCA_030607895.1 Pirellulales bacterium | reverse complement strand
GGCGGCCGCGTTGTGAAGAACGCGGCCGGGTATAACCTCTGCCGGCTACTGACCGGCTCGCTGGGTACGCTGGGCATAATCACCCAGGTTACACTTGTGGTCAAACCAATGCCCGAGGGATCCGCACTGCTCGCTTGCGACGTTGCCGACTACGACACGGCCGAACGCTTGCTGGACGGCCTGACACACACGCAAACGTTACCCACGGCCATCGAGCTACTGGCCGGTCCGGCCTGGCAAGGCGATGCCGAGTTGGCGTCTTCGTCGGGTGTGGCCCGGCTGGTTGTGGGATTCGAAGGGACCGTGGCCGAAGTCGATTGGATGGTCGAGACGCTTACCAGCGAGTGGCGTCGGGCCGACGTGCAAACACCCTTGCTGGTTCCCGACACGAAGGCCGGTCCCGTCTGGGACCGTTTGACCGAACTGCCCATCGCGTCGCCGGATAGCGACATTTCCGCCCCGTTGACCGTACAAATCAGCGCACTACCCAGCAAGACGGTTTGCTTGATCGAACGATTGCGCAAGCTGGACCCGGGCTGTTCGATTCAGGCCCATGCCGGCGACGGGATCATACACGCGCGGTTCTCGTTTGCACCGCGGTTCGTTGCCGAGGTGATAAGCGACCGGCTCCGACCGGTGGTTTCTGCCGCCGGCGGGCGGATGATCGTGCTCGCCTATCCGCGGGAAGTCTCGTTGGACTGTCCAAGCGTTTGGGGGCCGCCCGGTGAAGGCGCCACGGTAATGCAAGCGATTAAGGATCGGTTCGATCCCAAAGGACTACTCAATCCGGGCCGCTTTGTCTATGGAAGCTGATGAGCCACGACCTTAACAACAAGTCAAACCGGGCTGATGACAAGAACCCGGCCGCGCATATCGAGTACGATTTGCTTCTCGATTGCGTACACTGCGGGCTATGCACGTCAACCTGCCCGACGTACACCGAGTTGGGCGACGAGAACGTCGGACCGCGCGGCCGGATCTACTTGATGCGAGCGTTGGCCGACGGCCGCCTGGAAATCAACCCGCGGCTCCAGCGGCATTTCGAGCTTTGCCTGGACTGCCGCGCGTGCGAGACGGCCTGTCCGTCCGGCGTGCGTTACGGGCGGTTGCTCGAGCCGTTGAAGCTGGCAATGTACGAAGCGGACCAGTCGCCCCTGAAGCGCTTTGACTTGTTCCGACAGATAATTCTCTTGCGGCTGTTCCCATATGCCGGCCGGTTGAGGTTGGCGCTGGCGCCGGTGCGGATTGCTCAGCGGTTGGGTATTTACGGATTAGTCGAGCGTTTGGGTTTGCTTCGCCTGGTTCCGGGCCGGCTTGGCCAGATGGTTACGTTGTTGCCGCCGCCGATCCGGTCCGGGCCGAAGTTACCCAAATTCTTGCCGGCGATTGGGCGGCGCCGCGCCCGGGTGGCTTTCTTCGTCGGCTGCGTGGCCGATGCAATGTTCCGCCATACACATTGGGCAACGCTCCGCGTGCTGCAACACAACGGCTGCGATATCGTGATTCCGCCCGGCCAGGGATGCTGCGGCGCGGTAGCGTACCATGCCGGCGACAACAACGCCGCGCGGCGCTCGGCCGACGCCAACCTGGCCGTCTGCGACCTGCGCGACGTCGATGCCGTAGTGGTCAATCATGCCGGCTGCGGAGCCATGATGAAGGAGTACGGCCTGCACTGGGAAGATGAGCTTCAGCCACAACGGCGGGAATTCTCGTCCAAGGTGAAGGACATCAACGAGTTCCTGGACGAGCTTGGGTTGATTCCCCCGTCGGGCCGGATCGAAGCAGTCGCCACCTACCATGACGCCTGTCACCTGGGCCACGCGCAGAAGATCACCGACCCACCCCGCCGGCTGCTTGCCGCGATTCCCGGCCTGCAACTCCGCGACCTGCCGGAGACGGAAATCTGCTGCGGCTCGGCCGGAGTGTACAACCTTAACGAACCCGACATGGCCAACCGGCTCAGCCGCCGCAAGTTGGAAAACATCCTCTCGACGGGCGCCCGGCTCGTGCTGGCTTCCAACGCCGGTTGCCTGTTGCAGATCATGCGCGAAGTCCGCCGCCAGCGAGCGCCCCTTCTAGTAATGCATCCCATGGACCTTCTCGACCTAAGCTACCGCGGCCAGCAGCCGAAATGGGCGAGGTAGTGGCGGTTCGTCTTGTGGTTGACGCGTAACGGAAAGGAGTTGCGTCCCTTTGTTTTTCCTTTCTGGATACCCGGCTTGCATCGACCTATAATGAAATCGCTGGATCAGAGCCGAAGAAGAAGGAGTTCGATATGACGTACAGTGGGCATGTGAGAAACGGGATGGTCGTACTGGACGGTAAGGTAACACTACCGCTCGCTGAAAGGCCGCACGATTACCACTGCTTGGGTGCTGACGGAAGGAGCGTAACCTGTGATCCGCAAGGCTATGCGGCAAGCTGGGCTGGATGATAGTTATTGAGCAACTCGCGAAGTGGGTGGAGCGTTGCCTGCTCTGTTTGGCATCGATGGGTATGAAATTCAGGACAATAGTCCGATTGATGGATGGCTCGGACGTTTAGCATAGCCTTTGCTCCTGCTAGCTGCCAACGCATCCCACTCCGCTCCATCCGGTCCTTGACCAAATGGCAGCAAGCACCTTCAATCACGCCACTGGCAATTGGATAGCCTTCTCGTAAATACTCGTCATAACGCATGTGGTCGAGATGCTTGCTGAAGTATCCGCAAACCGTAGCAATCGTTTCCTTTGGTTTGCCACCTAACTTGCGAGCTGTCGACATGTGCTTGAGGCCTCGAATGACGGAACTCACGCGTCCTTGAAGAATCCACAAGATTCGTTCGCGTGCAAAAGCTCTGATGGCGTCGTGCGATTTACAAAAGACGTTGGCCGCTTTCCAGACATATTGCGTGACGTGAATTATATCGAGAATCCCGATCGTGTCTGCGGGCAGAAACTGCGGCAGCTTGTTCGAGAG
>JAUWJC010000100.1 GCA_030607895.1 Pirellulales bacterium | reverse complement strand
GCCGTGGCCGAAATTGTGCTCGAATAAGAACCCATGATCCCCTTCCTTGACTCCCAGAATGTAGTGCAGGTTATGATCGTGCAACTCGCGGATGTGGGGTGCGTTGCCGCTCAGCGCGTCCTCGATCACAATCAGGTTCAAGTGGGGATGATCGCGGTGCAGCTTATGAAAAAAACGCTTGGCGGCGTTGCGCTCGCAATCATTTTTCGTCTCGCCGTCTTGTTTGATGATCGGCTCGGGCATCAGGGGAATGACTTCCTTGAGATCGGGATGCACGATCGCCGCCCCCAGCATTTGATGGTAGTAAGTGACTTCTCCACTCTTGCTCACTTTTTCCATACAAGATGGGCAGTGGACTTTGTGGGAGGAAAAATAGCCGGTGCCGTCCAACGACAGCAGATAGCATTCTTCATGGAAAACGAAAGGCTCCAGGGCCTTGCCACGTTGCAGTTGGCGAAACACATCCTTGAACAACGGCCGAAGCAATTCGGGATCGACCGGGTCGAGAATGGTTCGCAGATGGGTGTCGGAGGGGATGTTTTCGATGCCGTAGACAGACTTGAGGTTCTCGTCGTTTCGCCTCTCGTCGAACGCCAGCAGGGAGGGATCCTTCAGCGAGAACATGGCAAAGGCCGACATGAACGCGTCGGGCAAAGAGATGAAAATGTCGACGTCGGGAGGCCGGTAGTCGGAGATTCTTTCAAAACCCTCCCGAATCAGAGTGAATAAACCGTCCGCGGACAGATATTTACGTGTGTTGTCCGTCTTCTGCCTGCGTGCCTTCTTGGCAGCCTTTTTTCCGTGAACCTTCCTGATCATGGCAAATTCCGATCTATCGAGGAGTCCATTCCAACTGCCAGCAAACAGGTATCGCTAGCAAACAGCCGGGATTCTGCCACCAATGTTTACGAAAGCCAATATCAAAAACACGCTTTTTTGCAGCGTCTCAGGGCCCAGCGGGAATCGTTGTCGGGTCTTCATCCGCCGGGGGAAGTAGAATGCTCCGTTTTCTTCCCCGGCACGTCGAAATCCTTTGTGGTGGGTTCTTCAGGCAAGTCGACAGTGCTGCGGTACTCGGGGAACATCGGTGTTCCGCTGTCCAGTTCGACTCCCGGTCGAGGTTTGCCGTCAAAGCCGAGGATGACCACGACATGCGGTCCGCCGACGGTCCCTTTACCCGTTTGCTGTGTGCTATATGTTCCGTCCTTGATCCGTGCGTAGCCCGCGGGGCCCTTGTTGGCCTTGGATGTGTCCGGTTCGAATTGAATCCTGCCGGCCGGAACCGGCATATCATCGAATGTCACCTTCCCGGAGACCTCGAACCGCCGTGGACCATCGCCTCGTCCGCAGCCGGCCAGGAAGCAGGACACAACAAGCGCCGAAACAAGGACCGGACGGCGACAAGCGGCACCGCCGCGGCCTGCTGCCCGCTCTGTTGACGAAATCATCTCGATATCCTTTCAAGAGCAACAGAAGGAAAAAGGGGACAGGTCCGCGGCAAGACGGTGTGTTTCACGCACTTACTGCACGGTGTTGATTTCGCTGCCGTTGCGACTGGCGGTGGAGAGATAAACGGCATGATCGATGTTTTCCGAGACGAATGTCACGGAGCCATCGCACATGGAAAAATGCGTGCCGCCGGGATGCTCGCTGCCGAACGCCCCGTTGTTGAAATCGAAGTACGGCTGGCCGGCATTGATCGGTTCGTTGACGTTCTTGCAGCTCCCCATCGCCCCGCCGTTGATCGTGGAACCGCGTACCCAGGTGCGGAACTTTTCGTACGCGTTCCAGGAGATTTCCCCCAGGGCGAACGTATTCGACGTGCCGTCAGCGATGTCGGCGAACCGGACCTTGCTATTCTTGTGCAGGACGCCGTCGGTGGCGTGCCCTCCGTAGGCAGTCGCGCCGTCGTGACCGTAGGCGTTGCCGGTTACCGGATTGGTCCCCACCGGGCCCATCACGCCCACGTAGTGCGTGGTGTACGAGTCCTCGCCGTCGGCCGTTTGAGGCACGCGCTCCTCGTAGTTGCTGAGTGACAGATTGGAACGTTCCTGGTTGCAACTCGGGCATAGCAGGCCCGAAATGCGGTTGAGCGACAGGTCGATCTTGCCGGTTGTTCGGTAGTTGCCCGCGTCAAAATTGAACTTGCCGTACAACGCATCCTGCTCGATGAACGGCAGAAGCAGAACAATATAGCTGAGCTCGTTGTCACTCATGCCGCCCGGTGGAAAAGAACCCAGCGCGGCATGGTAATTGTGCAGCGCCAGCCCCAATTGCTTAAGGTTGTTCGCGCAATGCAACCGTCGCGCGGCCTCCCGGGCCGCTTGCACGGCGGGCAACAACAACGCGATCAGGATGCCGATGATCGTAATCACCACCAGGAGTTCAACGAGTGTGAAACCACTCGTTCGACGTGGTCGCATGGTCGCGCTCTTTTCGAAGGACCTTGCGGGACACCCCGCCCGGCGGCCGCTCACTCATCGTCGTCGTCGGCGACGCGCGAGCACCAGCATGCCCAGCCCTAACACACCGAAAGCCAGCAGCGTCAGCGTCGACGGCTCGGGGACGATGCTCGCCTGGAAGTTGTCGATGGCCTTGGCCCCGCCGCCGTCGTTCTGTATTAACATGCCGACCCAGAGGGACGCGTCGCCGTAGAGGTCCGCGTTGGTGATTTGCTTGCCGGCGCTGCCCTTCGTGGATTGTAGTGTCAAGCCGTCGCTACCCCAGTGTTCCACCGCGGCCTCGACGTCGAAGATATCCGTCGTGGCCGTCTGGGTGATGCTCAGGCTAAGGCGGTACCAGTCGTCGGTGATTAGTGCAAAGCTGTCACCAATCGGCCCAGACCACGAACTTGCGCGGATCTGCGGTTGGAACGTACTGCCAGAGTGATCCTTGAACAGCCGTACCTGAATCTCGTAGCTACTTGCTTGCTGTATCTGCTCGTCCTCAACACCGAGAACTATGCGGGAGTAGTGGCCATTGTTCACGCCCACTTCGGCCTTGAATAACACGGAGGTCTCCAGCGTCCCCCCGCCGGTGATGTCAAAGCTGGTGTCGTAGAAAAGGGTCTTACTTTGGTCCTGGGTGCCGCTTGTATCCACGCGGCCGTTGACGCCGCCGACGCCCGTGCCGTTGGACCAGGTGTAGGTGCCGCCCGAGCCTACCTTGGTAAAATAGTCCAGGTCGCCGGCCATGTCGAAGTCAATCATTGCCGCGTGTGCCGGCGTGGCCAGCAGCACCGCACCGACGGCCAGGGCCGCCGCGATTGCCATTGCCGTAGTTCGTGCGTCTTTCATCGTTCGTCCCTCCAAAGCTGAGAAAAGGAATAGTAACAGTTACCAGATATCGGGGTTTTCCGAGATCACTCTCCGAAACCAACCTCCACTATTTCGGCCTCGTGCTAGTTCTCGACGCCTCGGAAAACGACCGGCGTTTCGCACAAGGTAAGATTCGACGTGTTGTAACAAAGTGGCGAGAAGCGCAATTTCTTTACTGCGCCATTGGAAAACTTCACCGGGACGTTCACCGCGGCGCCTTCAATCCAGCAACGAGCGCCTGGACCCTCGTCAAAATAGCTCCAGGCCGGAAGCGGTGTGGTGCTTAGTTGCACGAAACCCTCGCCGTCCACCTTGCCGCCGACTTTGAGCGTCGGGATGCCGGGAGGCATGGATTCGGGCACGTAACCCGACGGGATCGTATGATCGCCCGGAGCGCGCGGGATGTCCGAGTTCCAGACGTAAATCGAAGGCGCAAGCACAAGCGGCCCGTACGTCAGCACAACTCCCGAATGGCATTTTTCGATCCGATGCCCGAGCCGGCCCTTAAGGCCGATTCGCCGCATGTTGGGGCCGTGGGTTTCCGATAGCTTGGCTTCCGTGATGCACCCGGGAACGCGGACTCTCAGCGGTATTTTCGGAGGGAGGTTTTTCGCTTCGATGGTGGCTTCCGCGACTGCGGGATACCGCGTATTGATTACAACCTCGGCGCTGCGTCCGTCGGGTAGAAGGAGCGCATATTTGCCGGGCATCAAGAAGTTGACGCGAACCGTATTGTCTTTGAACGTTACGACATGCCTGGCCAGTTCGCTGATCGCCATGGTGGCATGATGCACGCAGCACCACCACGCCTCTTCGAAGCGTGCCATCCCGTAACCGTTTTCCGTCAGCGCTCGGGGGCCGAACCCGCCGTTGCTCCATTGGTTCAGCGCCAGGGCATTCCAGAGAATCCGCTCCGCTTTTTCGTAAGCGGAATCCTCATTGGAAATCAGCCCCGCGTTAAGGTTCAGCATCAGCCAATCGGCAATGGAGCAGCCTTCATTGGCGGGGCTCCAGGGAAAAGCTTCCGGGGTGCATCCGTCAGGCGTCTCCAGATGCTTGTCGATGATCAACTGGCGGTTCTCCTCCGGCTTCTTGTTCCATGTGATGTCGCCGGTAACCATCGCGGCAATCTGCAATCCGCGCAATGTGCTCATGAAACCGTGTGCGTGCGAGCCAGTGGCGCAGGTCCCAAGGTGCTCATGGAACATCTTGCAGAAGTCGAGATATCGCTGATCCTTCGTGATTGCGTAAAGCCTGGCCATTGGTTCCGTGACCCACGCCGCGATGAACTTGCCGCCCGAAGCCTTTACTCGGCGGTGCCAGGAATCTTTGAGCGACAACAGACGTTTGGCCACGCCCTCGGCGGACTCGATGGCCCGGCAGTCGCCGGTGCGTTCATAATATCGGATTAGCCCACAGAAAAGCCGGTCCGCGCCGCTGAGAGGGTTGTCTTCCGGCCGCCCATTCTTCGGCGTCCCCGCGTACCTGCCGAACAACCCGGAAGGACGCCGTTGCTTGAGAATCCTTTCGAATAAGTCGGACAAACGGGGATCGGATTTGCCGTCGACGCCGTCGGAGCAACTCAACGACTCCAGCAGCCGACCGCTCAGATCGCCCGTACACCAGTGTGCCATGCGAGTGCAACCATCGGGCCGCTGAAGATCCATCATCACAAAATCCATCGAGTCGAGAGGGTAACTCGCCGTGCGCTTCCTGGCCAGGCCCAGCCGGAAGCTCCATTGCGATTCCCAGAGCAGGGGGCGCGACAGTGCAGCCGTATCGCTTATCAAAGGGCGCCGGTTCGACGGGCGTGCCGAATCAGGCGGACCGGACGGCGGCTCGCACAGCGTCTTGGTACCACATGCGAGAACGCCGGCTCCCACGGCCGCTGAGCCCGTAATCGCCGACTGCCCCAGAAAACCTCGACGAGTTATCTTCGTTTCCACACGATTACTCCTTTGCGTGGGGATCACTCTCCGAAACCAACCTCCACTATTTTCCGCATAAACAGCAGCCGTGTCAAACATATTTCTTCCGTTACACCAAAGAACAGGGTTCGGGTCACTCCTTGCCGTCGGTTAGCCAAGCCAGGTTGAATCGGGCCAGGGTCAACTTCCCGCCGCCTTCGTAAAGGCAGAGAATCGTCTTGTCGCCGGTCACGGCCAGGTCGCTGTAGTTCGCCCCCTTGGTGCTGAGCAGCTTGGCCACCGGCCACGTCCGTCCTTCGTCGTAGCTGAGCTTGACGGCCATCCGCATCTGCTCGCGTGTGGCGCTGTCGGGATTCGAGAACAGTATCCGGCTCTTCTGGTCGCCCTCGGCGTACGAGAAGCGGAGCAAGGCCGCCTGAGATTGTGGACAGACCAACTCGTCAATATGCTTCGGCTGCCCCCATGTGACTCCGCCGTCGTGGCTGACGGCAACTGCGCGGGCGCGGGGCTTCTTGCCCTGGGTCCGCATGTTCAATAGCAGCGAGCCGTCGGCCGCTTCCACGACCGTACACTCGTTGCAATCCTTGAGGGGCTGGACGATTCCGCCGGCCGTCCACGTCGACCCGTTATCGTCGCTGTAGATCACCGCCGAACGGTAGTTGCGGCAGATCTTGTCGTTGATCCACACGGGCACAACCATGCGGCCCTTGCGGGTCAGGATGCCGTGTACGGGGCCAGTGGCCAGTCGGGTCCATGGAAATTCGTCGAATCCACGAAACGCCTCCGTGATTTCCACCGGGCTGGAGAAGGTCGCGCCGTCGTCGGTGCTCTTGATGTGGAACGCCCGACGGTTATTGCGGGCGAACAGCAGGTGGATCGTCCCGGTGGTATCGACGACCGGGCAGGGGTTGCCGATGGTGATCTTGGCCTCTCCACCTTCTTCATGGATCACTTGCGTCGGCTGAAACGTCTTTCCGCCGTCGAAGCTCCGTCGCACCAGCAGGTCGATGTCACCGGCATCCGAGCTGCCGGCCTTTCTGCCCTCGCAGAAGGCCAGCACGGTCCCCTTCTTCGAGCCGCTCATTACCGGGATACGATACGTATGGTAGCCCCCTTCGCCGGAGACGAAGACGGCATGTTGTTCGAGAAACGGCTCGGCGGCGTTCGCCGTCGAACTCAGCAGGCCGATAATAGCCAGCGCAGCGGCCAGCAGGCCGTACAATGATCGCGACAGCGTCATGGTTTTCTCCTTTGTTCGGAATTGGTTGAGGTTTCGTGTTGTTCCATTGAGGCCTGGCTCCTGTTGGTCGCCATCGCGTCAATTTCGTCCAATGTAAACCGCGTACTGACAACCGAGTGTTTCCTCTTGTCGGGCCAATACTTGATGTAGGTTGTGGCGACGAACGTTCCATCGGGTAACAACTCAAGTCCCGGGTAGCCGCAGTCGTCACCGGCGTAGCTGTGCAGCAGCTTAACTCGGTATTGGCCTTCGCGCTGGTTGACGATATCGTCATAGACGCCTATCCAGGCAACGAAATGATGCCTGGTTGGGCTCTTAGCCGCCGTGTCGCGGAAAACGCCCACCAGGCGTCCGTCGGGAGCGTACTTCACTTGATGCCGGTCACCGCTTAACGCTCCCTGCAACTGCTTCGGCTTCGACCAGGTTTTGCCTTCGTCGTTCGAGGTCATGAACCGCGAGTTGAACTTGCGGTTGTTCTCTCGCATGACGCAGAGTAGTTGCTTGCCATCGGGCGAACGTACAAAACACGGTTCGGACGGCTTGCTGCCCGGGATGTCGCAAATCACACGTAGCGGGCCCCAAGTGAGTCCGCCGTCGTCGGAGATGCTGCACACGACGTTGTTTGATAAGCGTTCGGGATCGTTCGCCCGCCGTGCGTTTGTTGCGGCTAACAGCTTGGCGCCGCCTTCGATCGGAATGATCGAACACCAAGGCATGACGATAGGGGTCTTTGCGTTGAGCCCCCCTGTCAACTTCATCTCACTCCATGTCTTGCCATCGTCTTCAGAGTAGGACGAACAAAGCGTTTTTCCGCCCAGGGGATTTCCGTCCCGGGGTACGGCGGAGACAAACAGGCGGGCTTTACCTTGCGGATCAACCAGCCGATAAATTGCGGGACAGTTGCGAGCTTTTCGCCAGCTATCGGGCACGGGCAGCAACTCGCTCCACGTGCGTCCGCCATCGAGGCTCTTTTTCATCGGGCCGCACGGGCCGCCGTGGTTGTAGGTCCACACGGCGTACATTGTTTTACCGTCGGGCAATAAGCACGTTGTAACGTGTCCCTGATAAACGTCCTCTGTTCCCGCCGCAACGACGACTTGTCGATCGGTGTCTTGTGACAGATCGATCACCGGCAAGTCAACACCGCGATTGATGGTGACGTTGGTTTCAGCGCTGACGGCGCTTCCCATGGCAAGTACGGCTGCCATACAAAAAACTACCATTTGCTTTCTCACGATGTTTGTTCCTTTGCTTTTGGAGGAGCCAATTCCCCGGCATCACTCGAAGTTCCGTTCTGTTCCATTTGATGAATGCGGTCTTGCAGGTCGGCGGGGTAGCTGATCGACGTACTCCGGCCGGTCAATTCCCCAAATCGGTGCCGGTCGTAGGCTTCCAGGGCGTTGTGCAGTCCACGGCGGAGGTGCTCGATCATTACCAGCTTGGCCTCGTCCGCATCGCCGCGGCGAAGTGCTTCGACGAGCCGGCCGTGTTCCTCGCAGATACTCCCAAGGCCGTCCAATGGCCGATCCTCGTTGCGATGGCCGAAGACGTGGGCCATCACTCGCAGATCGTTGACGATCTTCAGCGCTCGGTGATTACCGGCCGCCCGCAGCAACGTGATGTGAAAGCCCGCGTCGGCCAGATTGAAGCGGTCGATCTGGCCAATGTCCCACTTGAGGCTGGCGGCGTCGTTCAACTCTCGCACAACCGCCGCCTGCTGGTCGTTGTACTTCTGCATTTCGGTCAACCGGGCGTCTCTGATCCGCCCGGCCGCCTTACCCACCGCGTGGCACTCGAGTGCCTCGCGGATATCGTAGAGTTCCTCGATTTCTTCCCGGCTCGGCTCCATCACAAAAGCTCCTAGCCGCGGCTTGTATTCGGCCAGGCCCGCGCTGGTCAACTGGTTTATTGCCTCGCGGACGGGGATGAAACTGATGCCGATCTCCTCGGCCAACTCGCGATTGCAGAGCCGACTGCCCGGCGGCAACCGGCCGGAAATGAGCTTTTGCCGAATGTGCTCGTACGCGCGTTGCTTGAGGGTTGTGTTCACCAGCCTTGCTCCTCGGCGGCATGATCCATATAATCGTGTTATAGCATACCTATAGAACCTTTGTCAATAGCCTGGCTTGGCGGAGATCGGAAATTTTTTCGGCCGGGGACGGGACCACCCAGGCGAGCTAGCGGTTGCGGCACTCTACCGGCAGGCACTATCAGAAAACGAACGACCTCGCCACAATACTGCTTCGGTTGGAGCGGACACACGGGAAACGAGACATCTCCCACAGGAGCGATGCATGACCATGAATCTGCTTGCCAGCGTAGAACTGAGCCGGTTTCAGCCGCTTTCGACCGTTCTTTGCCACGACAACTTCAGCCACGGCACCTGCGGCTGGATGGAGCTGTTGCCCAATTTCACCCTGCCCGGCTTTACCGCCCGAGAGAGCATTATCGAGAAAACCCAGTGGGGGCCGACAATGCTCAGCACGGCCTCGTTCGGCTATGCGGGCACGCACGGCGCGATGAGTGGGATATACTCGCTGAAACTGGCCACCAGGCCGGTCGCCAATCCCTACGAGCAACCGCCGGCGCCGGGCAGCATCGGCCACGCGATCAAGCGGCTCTCGGTGTTCAAACCGAATGGACTGACGCAGATCGAGACCTGGTACGCCTATACGCCCGAGCAGGACCGGGTCGGGCTGGGCGAGAAAGACATCCGCGCCTTCGGCATCGCCTTCGACATTCAGGACGAGCGGCACCGCTACTTCATCGGCATGCGGTACCTCAATTCCGTCAACGGCGAACTGAAGCGGCGGTGGCAATACTTGCAGGCGGCCGACGTTACCGACCAGCAATGGGCCTACGGCCGCGAAGGCGAGTGGAACAAGCGGGGAATCGATCCGATGTGGTACGGGCGGCGGTACCCCGACGGCCGCGCCGACGGCTACCAATTCGTGTCCGACGGGCAGCAGCACCTCTGCTACAACGAAAGCGACGACAAGATCAACTGGATGTACCTGCGGCTGACGTTCGACACGGCCAAACGGGAGTACGTCGAGTTGCAGTCGGGTCAGCAGGTATTTGACCTGCGTGGAATCAAGCCCACTTACTGCAAGCCGTATAAGGGCATCCAGGGCTTGTTGAACCCGGTGGCTTGGGTCGAGGCCGACACCGATCGCCGCGTCTTTCTGTACCTCGACTCGATTGTAGTTTCCTGCGAGTAAGGAGCGTTCGACCATGCGACATTTTGCAACCGCCGTGCTTCAGCGCCATACCGAATACACGGGCGATTTTCAGACCGAGCCGTACGAGACGGCCTGGGCCGGCGAGGCCATCTTCTTCATCCGTGCCGAGGAAATTTCGGGAGAGGAGGTCACGCTGCGTGCGGTAGTGCAGATCTCCCCGGATGGGATTCACTGGGTGGACGAAGGCACCGCCTTCCCGGCGATCACCGAAATGGGTGACTACTTCGTTCGCGTTTCACACTTCGGCGGTTGGCTGCGGCTTGCCGCCGGGATCGAAGGGAGCGAACCCCGGCTGAAGCTGACAATTCACCTGGTGCTAAAGGAGTAGCGTCGGGCGTACTCATCACGCTCCGCGTGATGTAGGTTCGTCACGCGGAGCATGACGAGTACGCTCCTAAGTGTTGGAATGTGGCGTGTAGATCGTCAGCCCCTTGAGGTCTCGGGGCTTTCCGCGAGTGACTATGCTGGCCAGGTAACCCAAGCCGACGCACAGCACCATGCCGATCACCGGGTAGAGGAAGAAGTGCAGGCGAGTGTTTCTTTCGATGACGAACAGGGCTACGACACTGCACAGGGCGCCAATCTGCGCGCCGGCGGCGTTGGTCCGCCGGGTGAAGATACCCAGGATGAACAGCCCCGCCAAGGCTCCAAGAAACAAGCCCATCGTTTTCTGAAAGAAATCCCAAAGCGATGTAATATCCGCCGACACCATCAGCAGGGCGCTGGCCGTGCCGATGACACCCAGCAGGGCGGTCAGCCAGCGGGCGAGCATTAGGACCTGCAAGACAATAAGTTACCGAATTATCGCATGGAACGAGGATGGATTTCGTAGTTCCATTCGCCATGGAACTTGTTTCGTTTGATGTGAACCTCGGCGATTTCGTCGTTGGTTACCTTG
>JAUWJC010000345.1 GCA_030607895.1 Pirellulales bacterium | reverse complement strand
TCAGTAGTCAGTAGTCGGAGATTGGAAACAGCGGCTCTTGTGAGTATTCAGACTGATAACTGAAAACTGATAACTGATAACTGATAACTCCATTCCAAAACCGCAGTTTGTGACCGCGTTGAGTATAGCCCGGATTATTCACAAAGGCCGTAGCACAGGCTTCCAGCCTGTGGCTGGGCAACACAGGCAAGATGCCTGTGCTACTTGGTGCGGCCTATGAATAATCCGAGTTAGGTCGCCTCACGGAGCGAGGGGTGGTTCGCCGTGTCGAAAATTCCAATCGATCATTTGGGATCCGAACCCGACGGCCCGGTTGTCGGGTGGATCGAGCTTGCCGAGCAGATCTGCATCCGCGGCCGGAAGCTTCATGACGAGTTGTCGCGGCTGGTTGGCCGATGGCAACTCAGCCCGCCGCAGTTTTCCCTGCTTTGGGTATGGCGGCTGACGCCGGGCGAGGGGTGGGGGCAGAACGAGTTGGCCGCGGCCTTGGCCGTTTCGCCTGCTCAGGTGAGTGGGCTGGTCGAGCAGCTTCGCCGAAAGGGCCTATTGGAAGGCCGCAGGCCGGCTGCCGACCGGCGACGCCAACTTTGGAGACTGACGCCGGACGGTCGCGACACCTTGGAGGCCATTCTGGCCGATCAGCGGCACGCTTTGGACCGGCTGGCAAATCAACTGGTCGATCTGCTCGATCAATCGACTGCTCCCACTGACCGGCGAGGAGCCGCTTGATGCGCACCAGCCTCGACAAACGACAGAGCGGTCTCCGGTACGTGGTATGCGTGGCCGCGTGCGGGCTGCTGGCGTTTGTCGCGACGGGGTGCAGCCGAGCCTTGTATCGAACCCGGGCGGACCGCCAGGTGTATGGATTGGTTCATCAAGCGGCTTCCGATCCGCGTTGGCCGTTGGAGGGCTACACGATCGAGCCGGATCCCGCCTCCCGGTTCTTCGATCCAACCTCGCCCGACTGCCCCCCGATGCCGCCGGACGATCCGGTTTCGCACAATCTGATGCGTCGTGTCGACAAGAAACGGGGTTGGCCCTTCTGGCCCTGCTATGGCAAGACACCGTTTGTCGAGAACCCTGCCTGGATGGCGTGCTTGCCTTGGAAGGAGAACGGCACCGTGGTGCTCGATCGCCAGGGCGCCGTGCGGTTGTCGCTTTTGCATTCCAGAGAGTATCAGTACGAGTTGGAGCAACTGTACCTGGCGGCTTTGGAGGTGACGGCGCAGCGGTTCCGTTTCGATTGCCAGTACTACGGCGGCAGCACTATCGGCCAGTCGAATCCCATGAACGACACCAGTTTCACTGCCGACGGACCCGCTCGGGCCGGCGGCGGCGGGGTGGCGTCCAGCGTGCTGGCGGTGGGTAATTCCGTGCATATGCAGCGGATGATGGCCACCGGAACCGAACTGGTCGTGGGCGTGGCGAATTCGCTGGTCTGGCAGTTTGCCGGGCCGGATGAATACAGCGGCATGACACTTCTGGATTTCTCGCTGGTGCAGCCGCTGCTTAGGGCAGGCGGACGGGCCGTCGTGATGGAAGAGTTGACCGACACCGAACGCGCGCTTCTGGCCAACATCCGTCAGATGGAACGCTTCCGCCGCGGGTTCTATGCCCGAATCATCGCCGGCCGTTCGCCCGGTCCCGGACCCACAAGCGGCAGTCTCACCGTGCAAGGGCTTGAACCAAGTTGGCCCGGCGGACCGGGAGGATTTCTCGGTCTGCTGGCCGAGCAACTCCGCATCAATAACCGGCGAAGCAACGTCGTTGCGCTTCGCGACAGCCTGGAACAGCTCGATGCGTTTTACGAAGCCGGCCGGATCGACCGCTACCAGGTCGATCTTGCCCGGGACGCCTTGTACAACTCACAGAGCGGTTTGTTGACCTCCAAGGCGGAGTACCAAACCCGGCTCGACGAATACAAGATGACCCTCGGCTTGCCGCCCGACCTGGAGGTTCGGATCGAAGACCCGCTGTTAAAATACTTCAACCTGATCGATCCGAAGTTTATGAAGGTCCAGGATGAGGTCACCATGTTATTGGAGCATCTCCGCGTGCCGGCAGAGGGTGCCGATGCCAACGCACTGGTGAGCGTGCTCGACAAGTTGGCGCCGGTCAGGCAGAATTGCGAGACCCAGGTGGACTTGATCCGCCTCGACCTCGAGAGACTCGACGAGGCACTGCCGGTGCGCCGAGAACACCTGCGAAGGCTCTCCTTGCGCAACGAGTTCCAGCAGGGCGACGCCGACCCCGCCGTATGCAACACCGAGGCGATGGACCAACGCGTGAAGGAGTTGAATCGCGATCTCGGCCTGATTTGCCAATATCTGAAGATCACGCTGGATGACGTGGAGCAGTTCCGCCATGGGGATGTTCCGGCAGGCGACGACGAGGCCGAGGCGGCACGCCAACGGCTGGTCGGACTGATTACCGATCTCTCGTCCGAGTTGTTGGAGTTATCGCTCGTGCAAGCCCGGACGCGGCTCGAAACGGCCACGCTGGTGCCGGTCGGCTTGGATGCCGTCGAAGCGCTGGAGATTGCCCGCGAGAACCGCCGCGACTGGATGAACGCCCGGGCGGCACTCATCGACCAATGGCGGCAAATCGAAGTGACCGCCAACGACTTGCGAAGCGTGCTGGACTTGACCTTCAGCGGCGACCTTAGTACGGTCGGCGACAATCCGATCCGTTTCCGCGGCACAACCGGGCGGCTTAGGGTCGGACTGCAATTCGACGCGCCCCTGACGCGGTTACTGGAACGAAACG
Source organism: Pirellulales bacterium (assembly GCA_030607895.1). Taxonomy (GTDB): domain Bacteria; phylum Planctomycetota; class Planctomycetia; order Pirellulales; family Thermoguttaceae; genus JAUWJC01. Next base: position 2,241 of record JAUWJC010000345.1, on the reverse strand, counting down.
CCTACCGCGAGGCGTTGATCCAGTACGAGCGGAACCGCCGTTGGTACTACGCCTTCCGCGACGAGATCAACCGCAGTTTGCGAAGAACGATCCGCTTGATCCGGTTGGACAAGATGAACTTCGAGCTATATCGGGCGGCAGCCCGGGTGGCCATCAGCCGGGTGGATATCACGCGGCTCCGTCTGCTGGAACCGCCCAAACCGGGGGCAAAGTCCACCTTCGGCGCCACCACCGCCCGAGACCTCGTCACCGCCCTGGCCGGATTGCTCAACGCCCAGAACCAGTTCCTCGACGTCTGGGTCGGTTACGAGGTGAGGCGCCGAAACCTCGACTTCGACATGGGCACCATGCAGTTGGACTCCCACGGTATGTGGATTGATCCGGGACCGATCGAATCGTCGCGCGGCGGCGCCGCCGAACAGGCCGAAGGGACCGACAAGGTCGACGAACTGCCGCTCCCGGCATTCGAAGAGATCCCACCCCCGGAAGGCGAGCCGGTAGATTAACCGGGCTCGGCCGTACCCCCTCCAATGCGGGGCGCGGAACGTGACAATCTCCCCGCGCCCGAGTAGAATGGAAGTTGGATGGTGTTGCGACCATTCCCTCCGTTGTAAAGCCGCGACCAGTGGTCGCGGTTCTTCGAGTTGCCGGTTCATTTGGAGAACCGCGACAACTGACCGCGGCTTTACAACTCAATTGGACGATTCCAATATCCCGGACACCGCCGGTTAAGTTGCCCGTATCACATGCGATCTCCCCACCAACGCCGCGCCGCGTTTTCTTTACGCGGATTGCTCATCGCGATTGTGATGACAATGGCCGCGTTGGCCATTGCCTGGTTTCTATTGCCTCGGTTGTCTTGGTCGTCAACGGAGGCGGGGCCGATGATGCATCGGGTCGAGCGGGGTGACTTCGAACACGAAATCACCGAGCGGGGTGAAGTGGAAAGCGCCAGCAACGTCGAGATACGTTCCGAGGTGAAGGCAAAAGGCTCCAGTGCCACAACCATCCTGGAGATCGTGCCGGAGGGCACCAACGTCAAGCCGGGCGACGTGCTGGTCAAGTTGGATTCTTCTTACCTGGAAAACGAGCAGACACAGCAGCAGATCGTCTGCAACACCAGCGAGGCGCAGGTTATCCAGGCTCGAAATACCTACGAGACCGCGCTGATCGCAAAACGGGAGTACCTCGAAGGTAAATACAAGCTGGAGGTGCAAGCGATCCAGAACGAGATTATCGTTGCCAAAGAGGACCGGGACCGCGCCAAAGACTACTACAAATTCAGTAGACGACTGGCCGCCAAGGGCTACGTGACAACGCTTCAGTTGGATGCCGACCAGTTTGCCGTGGAAAAGGCCGAGAACGAGTTGGAGGCGGCCCAGACCAAGCTGGAGGTGCTGGAGAAGTTCACCAAGGAGAAGCAGCGTAAGCAACTCGAAAGCGACATCAAGACGGCCGAGGCCAAGCTCAAGGCGGAAGAGGCAAGCCACAAGCTGGATCAGGAAAAACTGGCGTTGACCGAAAGCCAGATCGAGAAGTGCATCATCAAGGCGCCCGAGTCGGGCCAGGTGGTCTACGCGAATATCACCGGGCGCCGGGGCATGAACGAAACGATCATCGAAGAAGGCGCGATGGTCCGCGAGCGCCAAGTAATAATCCGCTTGCCCGACCCCAAGCGAATGCAGATCGAGGCCAAAATCAACGAATCGAAGGTCTCGCTGGTCGCGGCAGAAATGCCGGCGGTTGTCCGGTTGGACGCCTTCGCCGACATGGAGTTGAAGGGGACTGTCGAGAAGGTGGGCGAATATCCGGCTCCCACGTCCTGGTACAACGCAAGCGTGAAGGAGTACGAAACGATCATCCGAATCCACGAGTCGCCGCCCGACTTGCGCCCCGGCCTGACCGCCGAGGTGCGGATCCTGGTCGAGCATCTACCTAACGTACTGCAAGTGCCGGTCCAGGCGGTCTTCGAGCGCGGCGGTCGGCACTACTGCGTGCTTGGCAACGGTAAGGGCTTTCAGTCGCGTGAAGTGAAGATCGGCTCGACGAACGACAAATTCGTGGTAATTATCGAGGGGCTCAAGGAAGGCGAGGAGGTTGTGCTGGGCGCGGCCGGCTATCGCGACAAAGTCGATCTACCCGAGTTGCCTCCCGAAACCCAAGACAAACCGAAGTCCCCCCGCCTTCGTCCCGGCGGCGGGCAGAAAAAGGCAGGTCCCGAAGCCGGCAAAAAGGCCGCCG
>JAUWJC010000594.1 GCA_030607895.1 Pirellulales bacterium | reverse complement strand
GGGGGGGGTTTAACCTATCCGCGAGACCGCCACAAGGGGGCGCGGCTTTACAATCAACGCAACTCAGGAGCCGAACGATGGCTTACGACGGTGTACTTGAAGACGTAAGAAGTGCCGTTGCGCTGGAGAAGCCCCGGCGGCTGCCGGTGTTCGCTTGCAGCGAGGAACTCGATGTTCATTGGTACGGCAAGTACTCCTACGAAGAGGTCTGCCAAGACGGCCGGAAGATGGCCGAGGTGTGGATCGCCGCCATCGAGGAGTTCGACTACGACTGGGCCTGGCTGCAAGTGGACGATTGCTTCGAGTTCGAGCCGCTCGGCGTGGGTACCCATGGGGAAGGCGACATACTACGGGCAACCAGGGACTATCTGCCCGCCACGCGAGAGACTCTGGAAAGCCTCCGCATCCCCAACCCGACAACCGATGGGAGAATGCCGGAAAAACTCGAAGCGATCCGGCTGGTGCGTGAACATTTCGGCGATGCGGTTCTGGTCGAGGGAAGCTGTGCCGGTCCGTACAGTTCGGCCGCCTTGCTCTTTGGCCTGGAAGAGACCATGATGCTGACGGCAACCGATCCCGACCTGCTGGCCGACACTTGCGAGTTCTTCGTCGAGCTGCAATCGGCCTACATCAAGGCCCAGATCGAGGCGGGCGCGCATGCCGTCTGGTTGGGCGACTGCAATTCGTTCTCCGGAATGCTCTCGCTCGAACAGTACGGGCGGTTCGCGTTTCCTTCTTGCAAGAAGCTGGTGGACAAGGCACACGAGCACGGCGCGATCGTCCACTTGATGAACAGCGAAATATCCACCCCGTACCTGCTGGCCGAAAGCGAACTGGGGGTCGATATAATCAACTGCGGTCCCGGGGCCGACATTGCCGGCGTAAGACGGGCCTTTTCGGGTAAATGCTGCTTCAGCGGCAATCTGGACCCGATCGAAGTGCTCATGCGCGGCACACCCGGCCAGGTCGCAAAGGAAGCCGAGCGAATCGTCCAAATCGGCTACTCCGAGGGCGGCTACCTGTTCTGCACCGGGGAAATGAACCCCCGCGACGTGCCGCCCGAGAACATGCACGCCATGGTCCGCGCCGTCCGCCAGGCAAGCCGGCGGATGTAGGGCGGCTTGGACGAGTTCAGAGCCGCGGTGTCCCCGCCGCGGTGGCGTTTCTCTCTCAGTTCAGCGAGCCGAAAAAGGGACCAGGTTTAATTTGTGCGAAGCACCCTCCGGGCCGTTCCGGCAAATTAAACCTGGTCCCTTTTTCGTCCCAGCGGTTTTTGCTTGACCGGAGGAACTAGTGTACTTACGATGGATATAATGGAGTGTGCCGGACGGTTGACTGCCGGGCGGCGGTGTTTGTGGAGCAATTTGGAGTAGAGAGATGGCAAAATCCGTCTGGGTGTCGGCCGTTTGTGCCGTGTTGTTGTGCGGGTGGCGTGCGGATGCGCAGATGCCGCCGGCCAGGGTGCGACTGGCGACGGTTGTGCAGCGTGAGTTGTCGACCGGGCAGACGTTCGTGGGCACGGTGGTTCCGTTGCGCAGCAGCACGGTAAGCAGCACGGTGGCCGATCGGGTGGTCGAGTTCCTGGTCGAGGAGGGCGACTCTGTCGAGAAGGGACAGCCGCTCGCCCGGCTGAGAACGAAACATGTGGAAATCGAGTTGTCCGGCGCGAAGGCCGAGCTTGAGCTGCGCAAGCAGGAACTGGCCGAGTTGGTCAGCGGTTCGCGGCCCGAGGAAATCCGCCAGGCGCAAGCTCGAATGCTGGCAGCCAAGGCGTTGATGGAGTTCACGCAATCGCGGCTGAAGCGAACCGAGACGTTGTTTACGCGTAAGGCCATCAGCGAAGACACACTTCAGGAAGACACCTCGGCGGCAGAGAACGCCCGGCAGAAATACGAGGAGACCAAGGCGGCCTGGGATTTGGCAGTTGCCGGCCCGCGCAAGGAGAAGATCGAACAGGCCCGCTCCCGCATGGCGGTACAACAGGAAGAAGTCCGCCGGCTGGAGGACGAGCTTGCCGAGCACACGGTGGTTGCGCCGTTTTCGGGCTACGTAACCGCCGAACACACGGAGGTGGGGCAATGGGTCGCCGCGGGCAGCCCGGTGGTCGACGTGGTGGATGTAGACCACGTCGAGGTCGAGGTGGCCGTGCTGGAGAGTTGCGTATCGCAATTGAAGCTGGGCACGCAGGTGCGCGTGGAGATCGGCGCCTTGCCCGGCCGATTGTGGACCGGCCGGATCGTGGCGATCGTGCCGCAGGCCGACGTTCGCTCGCGTAGTTTTCCGGTGAAGGTGCGGTTGGAGAACCGTACCACGTCGGGCGAGGTGCCATTGAAGCCCGGCATGTTTGCCAGGGTCGTCTTGCCGGTGGGCCGCAAGTCAAAGGCGTGTCTGGTCCCCAAGGCCGCGGTCGTACTGGGCGGGCGGTTACCGGTAGTCTACGCGGCGGTTCCCGCCCCGAAGGCGGAGCCACCGGTGACGGCCACTGCTCGATTGGTGCCG
>JAUWJC010000339.1 GCA_030607895.1 Pirellulales bacterium | reverse complement strand
TGAGGAGGTGTCGGTCAGCCAGGAACCAGCGATGGGCCCCGGCGGTGTCGAACCGGGGGCCACGAATGTTGGCCGCATCGAGCATCGACCTCATGCTGTGCTTGGTCCGACTGAGCAGCCGGCTGAGCTGACGCCAGTCCCCGCGTGGGTCTCGTTCCTCGACCCACCCTACACACTTGGAAGAACATCCGCGTTGGGCTATCATGGTTTGTCGAGGAGGAAAACGAAATGAAAACATCCATTGCCGCCATTCTGATTGTTCTGATGGGCGTGTCGCACTCGGCCGCCGCCCAGCGGCCGAACGTGCTGATTATCGTTTCCGACGACCAGGGCTACCGCGATTTGGGTTGCTTCGGCAGCGAGGAAGTCAAAACGCCTCATCTCGATCGCCTGGCCGCCGCCGGCGTGCGGCTGACCAGCTTCTACGTGACTTGGCCCGCCTGCACGCCCTCGCGCGGCAGCCTGCTGACCGGCCGCTACCCGCAGCGCAACGGCACCTACGACATGTTCCGAAACGACCTGGTCGACTTCGGCGTAAAATACGACAAGTACCGCTACGCCGTGTCGCCCGAGATGATCGGCGGAATGGACACCCGCGAGGTGATGATCCCCCACATTCTCAAAGAGGGCGGCTACCGAAGCGGCATTTTCGGCAAGTGGGACCTGGGGCAACTCAAGCGGTTCCTCCCCTTGGCGTGCGGGTTCGACGAGTTTTACGGCTTTGCCAACACGGGCATCGACTATTTCACGCACGAACGTTATTACGTGCCCTCGATGCGCCGCGGCAACAGCCTGACCACCGAGGACAAGGGGACCTACTGCACCTACCTGTTCCAGCGCGAGGCGGTGCGGTTCCTCAAGGAGAACAAGGACAAGCAGTTCTTCCTGTACGTGCCGTTCAACGCGCCGCACGGCTCTTCGAGCCTCGACCCGGCCATCCGCGGCACCGTCCAGGCGCCCGAGAAGTACATCGGCATGTACCCTCAGCCGAAGTCGAGTGAGAAGAGTGAGAAGGGCAAGAAGAGCAAAAAACGCAACAAAGCGGTCCGTCGCGTGGGTTACATGGCGGCTTGTACCTGCATGGACGACGCGATCGGCAAGTTGCTCGATCTGCTGGACAAATACGATCTGGCCCAAAACACGCTGGTGATCTTTTTTTCCGACAACGGCGGTAGTGGCCTGGCCGACAACAGCCCGTTGCGGGGCCACAAGGGCCGGATGTTCGAGGGCGGCATCCGCGTGCCGTGCATCGTGCGATTCCCCGGCCGGATTCCCGCCGGTACGGTATCCGACGAGTTCCTCACATCGCTGGAGATATTCCCCACCGTGCTGAAAGCAGTGGGACTCAAGCCGCCGGAAGACGTTGTACTCGACGGCTTCGACATGATGCCCGTCCTGGCCGGAAAAACCAAATCCAAGCGCACCGAGATGTACTGGCAGCGTCGGGGTGATAGGGCAGCCCGGGTCGGCAAATGGAAATGGGTCGAGTCGGCCAAGGGCAGCGGGTTGTTCGACCTGGCCGAGGACATCGGCGAGAAACACGATCTCTCGACCGAGAAGCCGGCAATCCTCAAGATGCTAAAAGCGAAGTTCGCCGATTGGAAGAAGCAAATGGACGAAGCCGAGCCACGCCGTCCGTTCCGCGACTTCTGAAGTGCTTTGCTACTACGGCGCTAGTTTGCCGTTTGCGACCGTTTCCGCGAGCGTCGCGGCGTTTTGGCCGTGCTCCACTGCTTGGTGAGGGTCTCGAAGACCGCGGGCGATTCGTAGCGGATGACGTTCACGCCTTCCGGAATCGGACCAATTAAACCACGGAACACCGGCAGGCCCCGCAACTCCAGATCAGTGCTACAATCATCCACGCCAATTTGTGTGTGCCGCTTTAGCAGCGCATTTTGGTCGGGGTAATCTCGGATCCGGATCTGCCCGTCGGTGCCGCGAGTAACGATTCGGAAGGTGTCTTTTTGCATCAGGGGAGTTCCTCTGCCGGCGCGAAATGTTTTGGAAACAGCCCGGGCACTTGGTTGCCCTCTGGACTACTCGATGGTATCGGCGCGCCGGCCGACGATGGCAGAAGCTATTTCCCGCTCCCCACACACTGGTAGCATCCGCAAGGATCGGCATATCAGGCACTGCAGCCAATCTCGCTACGAACGTTTCGAGCGGCGGCCGCGGGCGGTCTGCCTGGATCAGTTCTGCGAGCTGGAAGCGGCAACGACTGCCGATTCCTCCGAGAATGACTGCCGTATGGTTTCTAACAGTATTTGCAGTACCACGTGTAGATCGGTGTTGGTTACGATCCCGACGAGTACACCATCGGCCAGCACGGGCAAACAACTGATCCCTTCATCAATCATCAGCGCGGCCGCCCGGTTCAGCGGCGTGTCCGGCCGAACCGTCACCAAATCGGTGCTCATAATCTCGGCAGCGGTGATTTGGGCCAACGAAGAACGCTTGGGGGTCTTCTCGGGTCCCAGACAGCGGATCACGTCCCGGTCGCTGATTATGCCGACAAGCCGGTTCTGTTGATCGGTAACCAGCAAGTGCCGAAACCGTTTGGCGTGGAAAAGCCCGATCAATTCCAATGCAGTGGTTTCCGGCGGAATACAGCTTGGCGCGGTCGTCATAACCCGACCGATTAGCAGCCGGTCTTCGCAACCCCAAGACCACACATCGCCCAACGCCTCGCTGATCTGTGCCCGCTTCAAGTCGACTCGGTCCATTGTCAATCGAACTCCCTGGAAGGTCTGTCTGTCGACGGCCCGCCTGCCCAATCGGCCCCGGTCAATCCTATTGTGCAACCGTAGGTCACACGTCCGAAGAAGGCAAACTATGACCCGGCCCTTCAGTGGGGTAATATCCGTTCTTGTCAGAGACAATATCGGGGGGTACATTATCAAGATGCGGCCGGAGGGTACGCGAATTGGTTAGCAGCCTGACTCGAAATCAGGTGCCGGCTTGCCGGTTGAGGGTTCGACTCCCTTGCCCTCCGCATTTGTAAACCCTTTCAGGGTCGGGGGTTTCGGTTGTATCGCCATCGAAGCCCCTGTTCTGTTTTCCACCCGTTGGGGGCGAGTGTTGCCAAAAGTGTTGCCACGGGTTGATAAGTCCCTTCCGCCGCCGCCGGCCTTCGTGGTCGAAGTATTCGACGGTGTACAATTGCGATTCCAGCAGGACGGCCGCGCCATCTTCGGACACCGGGGCGCGTTGCTTTTCGCCTCGGCCGTCGGTCCACTCGGCCACTTGTTTACCACGGAAGGTCCACAGCTTCGCCCCTTTGGGAATCGGTTTCCGCCTGACCCGTTTGTAGATGGTTGCCACCTTTCACCTGCCTTTCGCGGTTCGCCGGTTTACCCTACCGCTTTGACCGCCGCCGCCCGAATGAAGTCGGACAATCCGACAAAGCCCTCTTGCTTCGAGGCGGTTTCAAGCAGCAGCTTTTCTTCGTCGGTCAGCCGCACGTTTACTTGCTTGGTTCGTTTCTTCGCCCGGGCGGGGGCCTGTGGTTGCTGGCCGGTTTCCAGCAGGTAAGCCACCCAGCCGACAATCGCGTCCTGTAAGCTCCGGACACACTGATTGCCCGTCTTGCCGTCGGCCATGATGTTCGGCAACTCCAGGCCGCGCCCGTACCAGTGACCTTCCTCGAAGCTCAGCACGACTTGGTACTGCCGGGCAATGTGCTTTGCCTCGGCCAACACGGCCGGGTCAAAGGGACGGTCAATCGCTTTGGCGGATTTTCTCGACTTGGCGGACATAGTACGCTTTCACCTTTCCGCGATGCACTGGAATCGACACGGGCTGTTCACCCGGCTTGGTGAAGTAATGATGGGAGCCGTGGACACGGACCATGCAGTACCCCGCCCGTTCCAGTATTTTCTTGACTTCGGAAAACCGTTTTTCACTCGGCATACTGTAGTATATCCCGGATTATACATAAGTCAACAGGCGTTTTGCCGCCACTCGCCACCGCTTGCCATTCCATGTTACCCAGTTTGACACCCTTGGGAAGCCCCGTAATTGCCCCGAGAAGGCCCAGCTACAGCCCGAGCCGGTATCGCTTTGCACGTTCCACGACGGCGGGGTCCTTGCTGATTCGGCTCACTTTTTCCAGGATCGGGCCGAAACGCTTCATGTTCGGATGGCGAAGGAAACGGTGGTGGGCCAACTCGACGATCGACTCGCAGGCGGTCTGGCCTAGAGCCGGATCGTCCAGGTACCGAGCGATCCAGGTGAGGGCGTCCATGGTGCGCACGGTGGCCGCCCGACTGACGGCCAACTGTTTGTCGTCCGTGTTCTGGGCCAGTTTCATGACGTTCTGGAGCATGGCCAAGGTTTGGGCCTCCGGCCGGTCGCTTTTCAGAGTGACCACGCGGATGTACGCCCGAAGGGCCCAGTGCCGGAACTCCTTGTTCGGGGAGTCCTTGGCGATCTCCAGCAGCTTGTCGGCCACGTCGGCGTTGGGCCAGTTGCACAAGGCACGAACCGCGGCCTCGCGGACCTTGGGGCTCTTGCTTTCGAGTGCCGACTGGATCATCTCCAGGGCCTTCGCGCCACCCAGCCGGCCGAGCAGCGGCAGATACTTGGATGTTTCCGACCGGTCGACCCGAGCCAAGGCAGCCAGAACCAGTTCGGCTCGATCCGCGCCGGCGGGCAGCTTGTCGCAAACGATCAGGATCGTCTTGGCGGCCTCGTCGCGGTGGCGGCCTTCCGATGTCCTAAGCAGCAGCTTGACGAGCCGGGGGATGTTGCTCTTGTCGGGATCGGCAATTCCCCGCAAACCGTCCAGGGCCTGACTGTACACGGCCGGATCCGGCTGGGAGGCGATCTCGACCAGCGCGTCGATTGCCTCGTAGCAGCGGAGCGTTTTCAGCACGCCGATCACGCCCGGGCGGATATTCGGCCGTGCATCGAGCGCCTCCAGCAGAGCCGGGACAACGTCGCCGCGTGGAAGGCCCGCCAAGACGTCCTGGGCCGCCTCGGTCACCTTACCCCCGGCCGACAGCCTGTCGAGCAAAAGCGGAATGACCGACTTGTCGCCAACCATCCGCAGGCAGCGCAGGCC
>JAUWJC010000052.1 GCA_030607895.1 Pirellulales bacterium | reverse complement strand
TTTTTGTTTACCTCAACTTCCACAATGCCCCAACTTCATGAAAACTAGCGTGCGGAAAGCAGGTTACGCTCATTAAGTTGTCAGTTTTCAGTTGTCAGACGAGTTCCGTTTAGCCGGCGGACTTGTCCGCCCTGAACGAACCAGCGGCGGGCAAGCCCGCCGGCTAAACCTTCGTCACAAAACCGCAATCCTCGACCGCGAGCAGTATACTTCGACTGGTACGAGTTGAGGCGAATGCCGATTCAGGCGCCACTTGCCGCCAACATTGGTTTCATCGAGGTCGAGCCGGGGCGCGAGTACACGCTTTCGGTTCGCATGAAGGCCGGCGTTGCCGATACACCGGCCCGACTGGCCGTGCGGCAGTTCCGACGCGGGTCTTTCGAGAAGTCCGTCCTTGCCGCAACCGATTGGCGGCGCTACACGCTGGAGTTCAAGCCGACGGCCAGGTGGTGTTATGTTCTGGCCGGTCCCGACCTGTGCAAAACCAAAGAGAACCCGAATCCGCCAGATCGGGCGGTGCTCTGGCTCGATGCCGTCGCGCTCGAGCGGGCCGACGCGCCCTCGACGTTCGCCACGCGGCAGCCGGTCGAATTCGGCATCGAGACCGGCAAGCCGGGCAATGTGTTCGGCTGGGACGAGCCGTTGCGGTTTAACCTGCTGTTGAGCAACTCCATGCCGAATGAGAACCGCAAGGCGAAAATCGGACTTCGACTGACCGACTTCTTCGACGAGGAAGTCTGGCGCGAGTCGGTTCAGGCGGATGTGCCGGCCGGTGCCCGAATCCAGCGAGAATTGACCATCCGGCCAAAGCCCGAGCTGCGCGGCTTCCTGCGATTACACGCGAAGATGACTTCGGGCGATGTTGAGTGCGGGCGGACGATGCGGCTGGCGGTGATCCCAATTTGCCGGGACGCCAACTCGCGTTTCGGCGTGAACCACGCTTATCCCTGGCCGCATCTGCTGAACCTTTGCCGCAAGGCGGGGTTGGTTTGGGTCCGCGACTGGTCGCTCAAGTGGCACCAGGTCGAGCCCGAGAAGGGACGCTTCACGTTTGTCGAGACGGACTACCAGATCGACCGGCCACTTCGGCACGACCTTCGCGTATTGGGGCTGTTGCCGTTTCCGTCCAGCCACTGGTCTTCGACGGCTTCGCCGGAAGTTAAGTCGGCCGATCGTTTTGGCGGAAGTTCGCACGCACCGCGCGATGCGGCCGAGTTCGAGAACTACGTCCAACACACGGTGGCACACTACAAGAATCGAATTACCTGGTGGCAGGCTTTCAACGAGCCGTTGTTCACCCATTACTCCCTGCCACGCAAGTACGGCTACGATGGAGCCACCTACGCCAGGCTCACCAAGGCATTTGCCCGGGCAGCACGCCGGGCCGATCCGAATTGTCGAATTCTCGCGGGCATCGGCTACTTGCGAGAGGGAGGTATCCTGGACGACTTCGACAAGTTCTTCGCCGCCGGTGGCTTGGAGGTGATCGACGCGGTGGATATCCATCACTACCCAAGAATTCGGCCGCCGGAGTTCATCGAGGGGCCGCTGGCGAAAGTCAATGCGCTGATGGAAAAACACGGCGGCCGAAAGCCGATCTGGCTTACCGAATACGGCTATTATGCCGACGACGAGCCCTGGGCCATCCCCATGCCGCGAAACAACTTCAGCACCCCGCTAAGCAGCGAGCGGCGCCAAGCCGAGTACGCCGTGCGCTGGGCCACCATCATGCTGGCCAACGGAGTGGACAAAATCTTCTACCACGCGGGCACCTGCGACGGGATCAACCACGACAGCTTGCAGGGGATTTTTTACGAATACGCCGGCACGCCGCACAAGATCTACGCGGCCCAGGCCGTGTTGGCTCGAGTGTTCACGCCTTCCACGAAGTTCGTGAAGCGGATGGCACTCGACGAGTGTATTAAGGGATATCTGTTTAGCGACGGCCGGCGGCGCCTGGCCGTCGTGTGGGCGGCCGGCGGCACAAAGGCGGCCGAAATCCGGCTGGCCGACGAGAAGCTACAACTTCACGACATGATGGGCCGGCCGCAAACGATGCGCAAATTCGTTCCCTCCGGCACGCCCGTTTTCATCATCGGCGAAGGACTCTCGGACGAGCAGTTCCAGGCTCGGCTGAAGATAGCTGAATGACGATCGACGAAATCACTCCTTCCGCTTGGCCGGCTGCTTCGGTTTGTAGGCTTCGGCGATGGGCGTTTCGTTTTTCCAGGCGGCCGCTTCGGGCATGGTGACCATGGCGAAGGAGGTTTGGATCGGGTAGTTGCAGACGCATCCCACCGCGAAGTTGGGCACGTTCAACAGGCCGTCGGCTGCTATCAGACTGTTGCTACAACCCGAGCGGATGTTGTAAAGGTGGTGCTTCCTTTTCTTGTCGCTTTCCAAATCCATGCAGCACACCGAGCGGTCGCGGATGAGCAGCAGGTGTTGGCCGGCCACGAAGTAGTTACACCCGCCACGGGTGACGGGCAAACGGTCGCCGGCCCGCCGGCCGCTGCGAATGTCGAAAACGTTTCCGCCCTGCGGGATGAAAGTATCATCCCTGACGACGCAAGGTTGGCTGGAGACGGGCTGATGCCAGACTTCCCCACCGGTCTTGGCATTGAAGGCGTGGGCCTGCCCCTGTTTGCCGGTCAGAAGCAGATCGAACCGCTTGTTGTAGGCCAGCCAGTCGTCGCGACTTCGAATCGCACCCCACTGGCCCATGGTGTCGTAGAATTTGTGTGGATTGACCGTAACGGCAGTCCAGGCGGTTTGCCCCGATCGGGCGTCGAGGGCCAAGATGGTTGACGGCAGGGTCTCGGTGTCGTCGCCGCGTCGCCGCGACTTGCCAACGGCGGCGGGCGAGACCGAGTCGATCGAGAACACCCGACCGCCGCCCACGGCGATGGCGTTGTTGTTGAACCGGTGCTTGGCCTTCCGCGTCCACAATTGGTCGCCGCTGGTACGGTCCAGGGCAACCAGCACGGTGCTGTCCCAGAGCCCCTTCTCGATTACGCGAACCTTCCGATCGGCCAGGGCCACCAGAATCAGGTCGTCCGTTACGCGGATGTCGGCCACGCACGGCTTCTTCCCTTCGAAACCCTTGTACGGAAAGCCCTTGTACGGAAAGAGAGCGGTCTTCTGCCCGGTTGCCGGATCAAAGACGGTGCAGCCGTCCGCGCCGGCCACGTAAATACCGTCTTCATGCGAGACATATCGGGTGAAGGGATCGGTGTTGTTTTTCCAGAGCAGCCGGCCGGTGTAGACATCGTAGGCAACCAGCTCGCGCCGGCCAACCTGAAAGGCGAACAACCGCCCGCCCACAACCTGCGGCTTGACCCCGATTCCGTAGTCTTTGCGTTTCCAGAACCCGTGGTCCGGCCCGTCGCCGTACCAGAGTACACCCAGCGGAGCTTTCACCCGGCGGTCTTGGGAGAAGAACGTCCTGGCCGCGTCGGCGCACTCGTGGGTCCACGAGGCGGAGCCGCTGAGTTCTCCCACTCGACGCAACAAGGCGAAATTGCTTGCCTGGCCGGCTTGGGATTTTTCCAGCCGGGCATCGTTCACCCAACTCTCGAACCGGCCGTACTGATCGGCCCGTATCGGCAGACAGGCCACGCCGCCGTACGGACGCAGTACTCGAAACAGCTTCTTTGCCGACATCGCACGCGAGAAGTCAACCGTGTCCAGATTCTCGGAGACCACGAGGCTTGCCAGATACGGCGGGAAGGGGAAATCCAGGGGGTTCCCGACAAACAACTCGGCTCGCCTGCCGTAGAAACCTGCTCCCACCAGCTTGTCGCGCAGAGTGTCGATCTTCCGGCGGTCCGCGTCCACGCCAATGACCTTCAGCGTGGACTGCCGAAGCAACTTCTCGACCATGCGGCCATCTTCCAGGCCCAATACCAGGCAGTAGCCTTCGGCAACCTTGGTGTTTTCCAAAATGTCGGAGACGACTGGGCTCGGCCGGTCGTCGGATTGGATCTTGCCTGGCAGGTACTTCTTGGGTTCGGTTTGCTTTGCACCGAAGCAACAGATGCGCCCGTTGCCGGTTACGACGAAGAGCCTTCCGTCGGCGGCAAGCATACTCGACGGCGTGCCGTCGACGTTCGCTTTCCAGACAACCTTCGGCCGGTTTTCACCCGGGCGTGGCAGTTCCAGTGCGACCACACTTGCACCGACGCCCCCGTAGAGCCGATTGCCGGCTTTGATTAGGGTTTCACCGCCGGGCTTCTTGGTTGCCTCTTCGGTCGATAGCTTCCACACGGCCGGAACATCCCACCGCCAAGGCTTCAGGATTTTCTGCATGTGCTTCGCTTCATATTCCGAGAGCTTGGCCTGCGTGAGATCGTAGGCATAGAACACCCCGCCGTGTAGACCATAGGCGACACCGGGAACCAGCACCGATCGCCACGAGCAGCCAACGAAGTGCTTGTACGGCAGAAACGGCCCTTCGAAGAGATGGTATCTGCCGTCGAAGGCTTTCGGCGCGTCGCTTCCGGCGGCTGCCCAGCGGCTACCAACTTCGCGACCGGTTCGCGTGTCGATCACTCCCGATTGTCCGACGAAGGCGTACTTACCCATGGCCGTTACGCGGCAATCGCCGTTGCGGTAGCCCTGAATATAGTAAAGCAGTTTGCCCGTCTTGCGGTCCAAGCCGGCCGGCATGGAACGACCGTTTGGAACCAGCAGGGTGTCGCCTTCGACAACCAGGTATCCCTGCGGAGAAAGCGCGCTATCGTACACCACGTTATGATCCAGCCGGACATTTTCAATGAAGCTGACGTCACCGTTTCGCCAAATGAGCTTGCCGCTCTCCGCATCCAGCGCAACGACATACACACCCATCGTCGGCCAAATACCGGCGCCGAAGTAGACGGTTCCGTCGACCAGCACCGGGCCACCCCGGACGGGCCAGAAAGAGATCAGCCGGTTGTTACCCAAATGACGCCGGTCGGGCCGATCCTCGGGTGCGCCGCGGAACTTCCAAAGCAGCTTGCCGTCCCCCAGAGCAAGACAATAGAGATAACCGTCGTCAGAACCGAAAAAGACCTTGTTGTTGTGTACAACCGGCGCAAAACGGACCGGGCCTTCGGTGTAGAACTTCCACAGCCGGGCGCCGGTTTCCGTAGCGAAGGCCGTTACGCTCCCGTCGTTCCCAGATCCAACCAGCAGTGTGTTTCCCCCGGCCACCGGTTCGTAGGAAGCATCGAAATGCAGGCGAGGCTCGTTGGGCCAGGCAAGCATCACCGGCGGAAGCTCGCGAATCCACTGGAGATGCAGTTGCTCGGGAAGCTCATCGGAGCAGGCCGCGCTGCGCTGCGAGTCGCATCGCCACATGGGCCAGTCGGCACCCGAGGCAAGCGGACCGGCAGAGAAGAAAACCAAACCGATAATTAACAGGACGAGTCTTTTCATCAACTGATTCCTCCAAATGGCCTTGCACGATCCAGCCTACAGCGACTTCCCGGAAGCCCTTCCAGTATACATGAGTTCCCCCTTGACTTGAAAGCGGTGTTCCGCCAGATTCTCGGTTACGCCGTTTTGCCACGGCCGGCGCGGCACGGTATAATGGAATCTGGCCTGGGAACGCCCTGCCCCCGACGTTCTGCGTCGCTGCCGACAACCTGGTTCCCAAGCTCTGCTTGGGAACCCATTACCGCCAAGCAGATGGTACGGTGCGGTCCCAAGCAGAGCTTGGGACCGAGTATAAGACAAAGGAGAACGCGATGCGTTACATTTTCTGGCGAGTGTGCGTGGTACCGGCTGTTGCTTGGTTGATGATCTTCCAGGCCTGCCCGGCCAAGGCCCAAGTGGCCAAGAAACTACCCAATGTCGTGATTGTCTTCACCGACGACCAGGGATACCAGGACGTTGGCTGCTTCGGTTCGCCGGATATCGAAACACCCAACCTCGACCGGATGGCAAAAGAGGGAATCCGCTTCACCAACTTCTACGCGGCCCAGGCGGTTTGCTCGGCATCGCGGGCGGCACTGATAACGGGCTGCTATCCGAATCGGGTGGGTATCCTCGGGGCACTTGGGCCAGGAGCCAAGCACGGCATCAATGCCGACGAACTGACCATCGCCGAAGTGGTCAAGAAGCGCGGCTACGCAACGGCCGCTTACGGTAAGTGGCATCTCGGCCACCATCCCAAGTTCCTCCCCACCCGGCACGGTTTTGACGATTACTTCGGCCTGCCGTACTCGAACGACATGTGGCCCTATCATCCCACGGCCGGCAAACGCTTTCCGCCGCTGCCGCTTTCGACGGCGAGCAGACCGTCAAGATCATGACGGCCGAGGATCAAACGCATCTTACCACCTGGTACACCGAGCGGGCGGTGAAATTCATCGAGCGGAACAAAGATCGCCCTTTCTTGCTTTACGTTGCCCACAGTATGCCACACGTGCCACTGTTTGTTTCCGAGAAGTATAAGGGCAAGTCGGCTCGGGGCCTCTACGGCGACGTGATCTCGGAGATCGACTGGTCGGTCGGCCAGATACTCGGCACGCTGGGGCGGCTCGATCTGGACGACAACACACTGGTGATCTTTACATCCGACAACGGGCCATGGCTCTCCTACGGCGACCATGGCGGCTGCGCGTTGCCGCTTCGCGAGGGTAAAGGAACCAGCATGGAGGGCGGGGTGCGCGAGCCGTGCATCATGCGTTGGCCGGGAAAGATTCCCGCTGGAACCGTCTGCAACGAGCTGGCCGCCACAATCGATATACTGCCAACCATCGCCGGGCTTGTCGGTGTCGAGCTACCGACTGATCACATTATCGACGGCAAGGACATCTGGCCGCTGATATCGGGCCGGCCGGGTGCAAAGACGCCGCATGAGTTCTACCTTTACTATTACTACGGACGCGAGCTACACGCCGTGCGCGCCGGCCCTTGGAAGCTGCACTTCCCACATCGCTACCGGAGCCTCGACGGCCGGCCCGGCGGCACCGGCGGAAAACCGGTTCCATACGTGATGAAGCGGACCGGGCCGGGACTGGAACTCTACAACCTCGAAACCGACATCGGCGAAACCACCAACGTGGCCGACAAACACCCCGAGGTGGTCCGGTGCCTCCAGGCCTTCGCCGAAGCGGCCCGAGAGGACCTGGGCGATAAGCTCACCAAGCGAACAGGCAAGAACGTCCGCGAGCCGGGTCGGTTGGAGAAGTGAGCCACCTGACGCAAGGGGTGGGAATTGCGGTTTTGCAGGAGGCGACTCCTGCAATGCGCACATCGTGGCCGTGCCGAGTGTACGTCCGCCGGCAAGTGGCGTTTTCCCGGGGTTTTGTGAATTGTTGGGCATTTGGACGCATGCTTCAGCCGCCCAATAATTCCCGCCGGCCGTCACGTGCGGTTGTAACTGCTTATCCACCGTCAACTTACATCGTCGGGTCATGGCGATCCTACCTTGCCGAAGCTCTTGTCAAGGCAACTTTCCTTTCGTCATCCGCCGCTGTAACTCTCCACGTCACAACGAGTTACAAGCGCTTGGATTATTGGACGTTTTGGCCGCCCCAAAATCCAACAAAAGATCTCACGCAAAGGACGGCACGCCGCGTCACGGCACAACGCGGCATGGTGAACAAATGTACCAAACCGACGCCCGGTTGTCAAGCCCCGGAATTGGCCAGACCGAAAAAGGGACCAGGTTTAATTTGTGCGAAGCACCCTTCGGGCCGTTCCGGCAAATTAAACCTGGTCCCTTTTTCGGCCCGGTTCCCTCACCCCTCGTCCCTCACGCCCATCGCCCCCTTGTCCCTGGCCCCTTGGAATGGTACGGTTCACAGACTGCCGGCACGATGAATGCGCCATTGGGAATTCGGCTGCCGCCACGAGTTCCAGTCACGGCCAAAACCAGCATGGGGCCATCGCATACACTGAAAATGTGTATGGTGTGCCCCGAAACCCTAGGGGGTCGGGAGTCTTTGTTCTGTCCGTCTCCCAAACTCACGGTTCTCCAAACGAGGACTCCCGCCCCTTTTATTTCGCCGAGGCTAGGCACAAGATGGCAAAACGCGGGAAGCGGGCCGGCAATGCAGATAACGGCCCAAATCTTTTTACATCGCTGCAGAGCCGCAGGCGATCGGGGCTGATTCTCCGGCGGTTTCTGGCCGAGGAGGCGGAGAAAGCCATCTATCGTGACGAGCATCGCGAAGAAGCCCGCCACGTCCTGCGGCGTTGGGCCGACCTTGAAGTCCAGGGACACCTGGCCAAGAAAGAAACGGCGCTGGACGCCGACTTTCTTCGGGAAGTGTTCGGCGAGGCACTCGGCTACCAGGCGGCCACCGAAAGCCCGGACGATTATCAACTCGAGCGAAATTTCAGTATCCCCGGCATCGGTGTTGCCGACGGCGCATTCGGTAACTTTCGGCCGGGAACACACTGTTCACCCCTGGTGGTCATCGAACTCAAGGGTGCCGATGCCGACCTCGACCGGGACAAGTTCAACGGCCGGACTCCGGTCCAGCAGTGCTGGGACTATCTCAATGCGCTCCCCGATTGTCCTTGGGGGATCGTCAGCAACTTTGTTACTTTCCGGCTGTACCACCGCGACAAGACCCCCTTGGCCTACGAGGAATTCCGACTCCAAGAGCTTCGCGACAACCGCGGATTCAACCAGTTCTACTGCCTCTTCGAGCGAGGCGGGTTGGTGCGTCCCCGCCTGGGACAACCGCTCCGAGCGGTCGAATTGCTCCAGAGAACGGAGAACCGACAACGCGAGGTCGGCGATGAACTCTACCGCACGTACAGCGACGAGCGACTGAGACTCATCGAGCACCTCCGTTATCAGCAACACAAGAGTCTCGATCGGGCGATTCACATCGCCCAGAAACTCCTCGACCGAATCATCTTCGTCGCCTTCTGCGAAGATCGAAACCTCCTGCCTGCCAAATGCATCGACCGCGCCTACAATACGCTGCCTCCCTTCAGCAAGGTAACCAATCCGCGATGGCAGAACTTCCTGAGTCTGTTCCACGCGATCGACAAGGGTCATGCGGATTTCGACCTTGCCACGGGCTACGACGGCGGCCTTTTCAGGCACGATCCGGAAGTTGACGACCTGGAACTGGACGACCAATGGACGCAGTTCTTCCGCACGGTGGGTATCTATGACTTCCGCGACGAAGTCAACGTGGACGTGCTGGGACACATATTCGAGCGGTCGGTGGCGGAGTTGGAAAAAGTGCGGCTTGGCGGCCTGTTCGCGCCCGAGAAAGCCGAAGCACTGGCGCCTGCCATGCGCAAGTCGGCCGAACGAAAACGCTTTGGCATCTATTACACCCCGCCCGATTTCACCGAATTCATCGTTCGCAACACCGTCGGCGAAGTGATATCCCGGCGGATCGAGGAAGTGCGGCACCGTCACGGCCTGAAACCCGATGACACCGAATCGGACGAGCCGTCACCCGAATTGTCCGGTTACTGGCGGGATTGCCTGGAGGCCCTGCGCACGGTAAAAGTTTGCGATCCGGCCTGCGGCAGCGGCGCGTTTCTGGTCGAAGCCTATGAAGTCCTCGAACGGTCGTACACGAAGATTGTCGACGAACTGATCCTTCACGAAGGCCCGGCCGCCGATAAGCTCGAGGACGCCATACCCGACATGATCCTGACGGACAATCTCTACGGGGTGGATGTCTCGCCGCAGGCCGTCGAGATTACACAGCTTGCCCTGTGGATTCGGTCGGCGCGCCGCAACAAGACGCTGGCCGACCTGTCACGAAACATCCTCTGGGGGAACAGCTTGGTCACGGATCCGGATGTACACCCCAAGGCACTCGACTGGAGGGAGGCTTTTTCGGACGTATTCTCTCGACCGGACCGGCCGGGTTTCGATTGCGTCGTCGGCAACCCGCCCTGGGAGCGGCTCAAGCTCCAGGAGCGGGAGTTCTTCGCCTTTTCCGCCCCCGAAATCGCCGGCGCGGTCAGTGCCGCCCGGCGGCGAGAAATGATCGACGGCCTCCAGCAGTCGAACCCGGAGTTGCACGCCCGGTACTCCGAGGCAAAGACCCACGCCGAGCGGACCCTGGGCCACGTGCGCGGGTCGGGCGAGTTCCCACTCACGGCCAAGGGCGATATCAACACCTACATGCTGTTTGCCGAACTGGCGCATCGGATTGTCGCGCCCCACGGCCGCGTCGGCCTGCTCGTGCCGTCCGGAATCGCTACCGACAAGACGACCAAGGAGTTCTTTGCCGAGTTGATGGAGAGCAAGCGGTTGATCAGCCTGCATGACTATGAGAACAAAGCACCCGTCTTCCCGGATGTTCATCGTTCCTTCAAGTTCTGCACTTTGGTTTTTGGTGGTTCGGAAGTGAAGACACCCACGGCCGACTTTGTGTTCTTCGCCCGACGTATGGATGACCTTGAAGATAGAAGTCGCCATATTCCACTTTCGAGAAAAGACATGTCGTTGGTGAACCCGAACACGCAGACCTGCCCGATCTTCCGCTCGCGCCGGGACGCGGAGTTGACCAAGGCCATCTACCGCCGCGTACCCGTGCTCATCGACAGAACCCGCAAGAAAGGCGGCAATCCCTGGGACATCAAGTTCTTCACCATGTTTCACCAGACGAACGACGCCGAGTTGTTCCGCACCCGCGAAGACCTGCTGAAGATGAAGGCCAAGCAGGACGGCAACCATTGGAAGAAGGGCAAAACCGAGTTCCTGCCCCTTTACGAGGCCAAGATGGTCCAGGCCTACGACCATCGGGCGGCCGGCGTGGTTGTTGAATCAGCGAACTGGATGCGCCAGGGCCAGACCGACGCGACCTCGCTCGTGGCACACCAAAACCCCGAATTCGTCGTGCAACCACGATGGTGGGTGGAAGATGCCGCAGTTGCAACGGTACTTGGGAGTCGTGCGAGACCGACGTATCTTTGCTACAAGGACGTCACTAGCCCCACCAACCAGCGAACGATGATTGCCGCCATGATTCCACACGCGGCAGTCGTCAATTCCGCGCCTCTTGTTTTGACGGGTGATGATATCGACGCGGTGCAAACATGCTGCCTGCTTGGAAACCTCAATAGTCTGGTTTTGGATTTCGTCGCCCGACAGAAAGTTGGTGGAGTTCACCTGAACTTCTTCATCGTCGAGCAACTCCCCCTGTTCGCCCCCGACGCCTACGATGCCCGTTGCCCGTGGCGGAAAAACCAAACGCTCAAGCGTTGGATATCGGATCGGGTGCTCAAACTGACCTGCACGGCGGACGACATGCAGCCGCTGGCCGAGGCGGCCGGATTCGATCCGCCGGTCCACAAGTGGAACCCGACCGAGCGCGCGGAACTTGCGGCGGAACTGGACGCCGCGTTTTTCCTCCTCTATGGGATCGACCGCGACGACGTAGAATACATCCTCGGCACGTTCAGCCGCGCCAGACGCGACGCGGAACACGGAGAATCGCTGTTTCCAACCGATAACCTGATACTCGACGCCTACGATCGACTGTCGCGAGCCTAACACTAAACGGAAAAAGGAAAAAGGGGACATTCTAATTTTTCAAGCCGTTTCAATCCCGGAAAAGTAGAATGTCCTCTTTCCCCCCTGGCTTGTCCCCTATTGACTGAAAGGTTTCACAATGCCCTGCCATGTATGTCCGCCGGGAATGATATGGTCTGTGCTTGCTTACGGGTTGATTCCTGTGCTTGCCGGTGGGTTGGTTGCTGTAATGGCCCCACTTCTCACTGATCGGGCAAGAGTACGGTGGTTTGGTCCGAAACTCTCTCTTGAGATTGACCCCGATCCCGATCTGGAGTCGGTTGAAGCCGATCAGAAGAAAGAGTTCCATTTCCGGGTAAAGATTAGGAACGTGAAATCGAGGATTGCCCGTGCTTGTAGAGGCCACCTTGTTGCCTTTGACGAACGGAATGCTGCCTCGAAAGCTTTCGAGCCAGTTTTCTCGGATAGCGTTCCTCTCAATTGGTCCTATCTACGCGCGAGTCGAAACCTTTGACATACCGCAGAACGTACCCTTCTGTGTCGATGTTGTTCGGTACACGCAGGAAGACCGAGGGCCCGACCTTCAGATCTGGGACAACAACGGCGTTCTCAGACCGTCTAAGTTGGAGCCTTACCGCAAGAAGTATGGGACCTATCGATTTAGCGTTCTTGTCTCGGCAGATGATATTGCACCGGAACGAATCGATTTTAAGGTCACTTGCGATGAGAAGACCTGGCCGCCGTGCGTTGAAGGCACAACTTCCTCGAACAGCAGTTAGATCGAAGGTGCTTCGCATAAATTAAATCTGGTCCCTTTTTCTCCCCAGCAATTATTGACAAACCGGGATGGAGTGGCGAATGAGAGAGTCGTACGGGAAAGGGCGAGCGACCTATCAGCAATCAGCTTTCAGCTATCAGAGGACGCAAGGGATCGGGAGTCTTTTTTCCATGTCGGCGGTGACTTCCATCGCTTGGTGAAAACGTTCTGGGCCGACATGGAAAAAGCCTCCCGACCCCCTGAAGGGTTTACAGTGGCTGGTTTTCCTGGTAAGCTTTATTGGAGGTGAGGGGGGAATTTATTATCGGGGGGGCCGTTATGTCACTGCAAGACGAGTTGGTTGAGAAGATACAATGTCTGCCAAGACAGCAGCAAATGATCGTCCGCGCACTGTTGGATCAGTTGGCGCCGGTAGAGGAAACCAAGCAGACCGCGGCAGGCACGAGTTGGCTTGGCTGCCTGGAGCACTTGGGCACCAGCATCAGTGCGGAAGACATTGACGAAGCACGCCGGGAAAGGTGGGGAAACTTTCCGCGGAGCGTTCGGCCATGAGTTCACTCGTGTTGGACACCCATGCCGTGGTTTGGGCCCTCTTGGACCGAAGCCGACTATCGCCCGCGGCGCTGGCCGCCTTGGAAACCGCCGACCGTCGCAACTCGCCGGTGTACGTGCCTGCCATCTGCCTTGTTGAGATCACTTACCTGATCGAGAAAGGGCGTCTTGCCAGTGAAGCAAAAGCAACGCTGATGGAGGTTCTGGACAATCCAAACACGAATCTCAAGA
>JAUWJC010000494.1 GCA_030607895.1 Pirellulales bacterium | reverse complement strand
TCTTTAACGGCGTCGGTGCCGCGCAGATTTCGCTTGCGCTTGTGGCTCATTCGAGCCGCCAAATGGCTGGTGCCGCTCTGGCGGTGCTTGGCTTTACCCTTGCCCGTTAGACGGAAACGCTTCTTCGTGCCCTTATGGGTTTTTTGCTTCGGCATGATTCCCAACCGTACTGATACTTTTGACTACTGACGAACGAAACCTATTATTATAGACGGTCGGGTGTCCTGGGAAAGGGGGATCGACCGAAAAGCGCGTGGGAGGATAGAAAATCGGCAGGAACCCCCCCAAAGGCGGCTCTATCCCGCGGCTGTGCGCCGGATGTAAGCTCGCCACCCACCAGGTGTGTCGGCCGCTGGACTACTTGGGTGCCAAGGTGCAGATAATGCGACGGCCCTGCTGCATTGGTGGCGATTCGACTTTGGCGACGTCCTCAAGCTGCTTGATAATATCGTTGATCACCCGGCGGCCTTCCTCGACGTGGGCCATCTCGCGACCTCGGAAAACCACCGAAAGAAGCACTTTGTCCTTGTGACCGAGGAATTCCAGGGCACGCTTCACCCTAACATTGATATCGTGCTCGCCCGTCTTGGGACGTACCCGAATTTCCTTGATCTTAACCTGGGGCGTGTGCGTTCGGTGTTGCCGTTTCTTCTGCTGGTATTTGTACTTGCCGTAGTCCATGATACGGCAGACGGGCGGCTCTTCGGTTGATGCCACTTCGACCAGGTCCAAGCTGGCCTTGCGAGCCTCTTCCAGGGCCTGTTCTCTGGGCAATACACCCAATTGGTCCCCGGTAGCCGTGATAACCCGAACAGACGGCGAGCGGATATATTCGTTGATCCGCTGCTTGTTCGGCTCGGCAGTCGGCGTCCTCCACCTACCCATAAGCACTCCATCTAAACAGTTTTATCCGCGGCCGGTCGCCGCCGGTGGCCAATCTCCCGGGGTCCGGCCTGCCTTGCGTTACTACCATGAGTATTTTCACCCGATCAGAGCGTGTCAACTGTTTTCTCGTCAAAGCTCCCCGGATTTTTCATATTCTCCTCAAATCCCCCTACCGGTGTCAACCACTCCGGAGAGAAGTGGTCAGGGTTCAGGGTTCAGGGGTCTTCGGCCGCAACCAAATCGTTTAGCCCCGGTGGCCACACCGGGAAACCACTATCGCCGCGTGGCCGCGGCGGCTAAACGTAACTGTACAAACCGCTGTACAACATGCGCGCACGGTGCGCGGAAGTTATGACGTAAGACTCTAAACTCTAAACTCTAAACTCTAAACCCTGAATCCCAACATGTGCCCTAGCGGGCCGTCTTGGCCTGAATCTCGGCGTTCAATTTCTCCAATGCACTATGCAAGTCCATTGTCCCCCGGTCCCCCTCTCGGCGGTCCCGGACCGAGACGGTGCCTTGCTCCATTTCTCGCCCACCGACAATAAACATGTATGGGATCAACTGCAACTGGGCATCGCGGATTTTGGCCCCGATCTTTTCCGGCCGGTAGTCGCCCGACACACGCAGGCCCGCCTCGAACAACTGCCGCTCGATCTGGCGGCCATACTGCTCGAACTTCTGACTGACCACCAACACCCGAACCTGCTCCGGAGCCAGCCACAGGGGAAACGCTCCCGCAAAATGCTCGATCAACATGCCCACGAACCGCTCCATCGATCCCAGCGGCGCCCGGTGGATCATCACCGGCTGGTGCGGCCGGTTGTCGGCACCGATGTACTTCAGGCCGAACCGTTCGGGGCTCGGCAGGTTGTAGTCCAACTGCACGGTGCCTAGCTGCCACTCGCGGCCTATACAATCGTTGGCAACGAAGTCGGCCTTGGGTCCGTAGAAGGCAGCTTCGCCCGTCTCGATTTCCAACTCTGGTAGGTCCATACCGCGGCAGACCTCCTCGAGCGCCGCCTCGGCCCGGTCCCAAACCTCCGCCGCGCCCACGTATTTGTCGCCCGCCGGATCGCGGAAACCCAACCGCACGCGATACTCCTCCAGACCCACCGTCTTGAACAGGTACTGGGTCATCTCCATGCAGCCGCGGAATTCGTCGGCCACCTGGTCGTCGGTGCAGAAGATGTGCGCGTCGTCCTGGGTAAACCCCCGCACCCGCGTCATGCCGCTCACCTCACCCGACTGCTCGAACCGATGCACAAGCCCCAATTCGGCCAACCGCAACGGCAAATCGCGATAACTCCGCGGCTTCGACTGGTAGATGACGATATGGTGCGGGCAGTTCATCGGCCGCAGCAGGAACCGCTCGCCCCGTTTACCATCAACGCCGGCCATCTCGATCGGGGGGAATTGGCTGTCCGAGTAGTAAGGATAGTGGCCCGAGGTCTCGTACAACTCGACCCGGCCTATCGCCGGCGTGTAGACGGGCTGATATCCCCGCCTGATTAGCTCATCGTAGATCAGGTTTTCCAATTGCCGGCGGACGACGGCCCCCTTGGGTAACCACAAGACCAGCCCCGAGCCGACCATCGGGTCGATGGTGAACAGATCGAGTTGCTTTCCCAGCACGCGGTGATCGCGCCGCTTGGCCTCTTCGAGCCGCTCGATATACTCGTCGAGATCCTGCTTGCTAAACCAGGCGGTCCCGTAGAGCCGCTGGAGTTGCTCACGCAAGGCGTCGCCCTTCCAGTAGGCCCCGGCAACCGAGAGCAACTTGAAGGCCCCAATCGCTCGCGGACTGGGCAAGTGCGGCCCGCGACACAAGTCGACAAACTCGCCCTGTCGGTAGAACGAGACCGTTTCCTCCTCCGCCAGTCCTTCTTCGAGATGCTCGACCTTGAGCGTCTGGCCCAAATCCTTGCAAAGTTGGATTGCCCGATCGCGAGGCTCGTCCACCCGCTCAAACGGTTCGTCTTCCTTGATGATCTTGGCCATCTCGGCCTCGATCTTGGGGAAATCGGCCTCCGAGATCGAGTGTTCCAAGCGGAAGTCGTAGTAGAACCCGTTGTCGACCGTTGGCCCGAAGGCCAGTTGCACCCCGTCGAACAGCCGCATCACCGCCCGGGCCATTACGTGAGCACACGAGTGCCGCAGAATTCCCAGGGCCTCGGGGTCCTTCTTGGTAATCAACCGCAACGAGACCTTGCCCTCTTGAGGCAAGAGGCAATCGGCCCCGACGAGTTGACCGTCGAGCTGGGCGGCAAGAGTCGCCTTGGCCAATCGGGATCCGATGTCAGCGGCCACGTCGATCGTCCGAACACGGCGGGAATACTCCAGGGTGTTTCCGTCCGGCAGTATAACTGTAAGCATGTTCCTCGAATCACCTAGTACATTGCCCCCCAATAGAGCGTAGCGCCGATACAAAGGACGCACAGGAAACCACTCGGGGGACCGTTACATGTCTCAAGTATAGGCCTTAGCAGGCCATTGTATCAATAGAAAGATATGTTGGCTCTTCCGTTTTTAGGTGCAAACTCCTGGAAAGCGGCCGGTGTGCCACTGCTTGCGGAACTTCCCGTGAGCGTTGAACTTGCATCACGACACTGCTTGCGGGACACTTGTCTAATTCGGAAAG
>JAUWJC010000196.1 GCA_030607895.1 Pirellulales bacterium | reverse complement strand
GCAAACGGCCGCGGGCTCGGGCCGCGGCAGATCGAGAGACGCCCGGGCAACAGTCAAGGCGGTCTGAGCCCGCCCGAGCCACTGTTGGACCAGTTCCAGTTCAGGCCGCATAAATCCGTTTCCCCCTTCTTCTCACCTCGTAGGGCAGTGAAAACTTTACCGGCGTCCATTTTTCTACGCTTTGGCGGCGATACAAGACAAGATCCACTGCAATGCCCGTGGCCGGCAGGGCCAACTAGCCCCCGCCGGCCAACTAGTGCAGATCGCCAGCCTCATCGTCCACGACCACGAAAAGGGCCAGGTCACTGTGCTTATGCGTTTTGCCGCTGGCCTGCGAGCCGAAGAGGTAAATCTCCCGGGGCTCGAGCACCTCGACCAGGCGATCAACGATTTCCCGCAGCAATTGGTCGTTTAGTTCAGACATGACAGCAATTATATCTGCGGCCTGAGGCAATAGCAAGTCCAGCGTCGTGCACCCATCATGCAATACTCTGCCAACCAATCCGAAATCCGAAATCCAAACGTGGAAAAAGGGGACAGGCACCTCGCGGCTACGGTTTTTCCCGCATTTCCGGCCGATATCTGCACCGAGTTTTCAGCACCCCAGTGCCAGTCCCCATTTTCCACTGACCGCTTACAGTTTGAGTAAGTAGAGATTCGTACAGGTTTTCAGAGCGGTTCTGAAAACGCGTCAAAGTGTTCTTACTGAGAGGTAGAAGAGATGAAGATAAGTAAGTTGGGTGCTGCCGTTTTATTGTTCCTGGTATTTGCTGGCGCAACGCTCGCACTGGCCGACCAAACCGAGCGTGGCGCAAAGGGCACCAGGCAGCGGCAAAACATGGCCGGCGTCTGGCGGTGTCAGCCCGATTGGGAGAACCGAGGCGAACAGTTCGGATACGCCGACCCGAACTACGACGTTACCGGCGGCTGGTATGGCGGCCCGGGCAGCCGGATGTGGCGCGAGGTGAACGTTCCCTGTAGCTACGAGACATGCGGGCCGGACATCCGGCGACGCCACGGCCTGGTCTGGTTCAGAAGATCATTCCACGTCCCCAAGGATTGGCAAGGCAAGCGAATCATCATTCGCTTCGAAGGCGTCAACTGGGTATCCCGCTACTGGATCAACGGCAAACACGTCTTCGACCATCCCGACGGCCTTCTGCAGTTCGAGATTCCCGTAAGTGATGTCATCCAATATGGTATGGACAACGTGCTTGTGGTACGCACCGACAACACTCCTCGGCCGGGCAACCGCGCGCCGGGGCTTCAATGGGGCATGTTTCCCGACGGCGGGATTATCCGCGACGTGCAACTGATCGCCATGGACCGTTTCCACATCGAAAGCGCCCGTTTCACCCATGCCGAACCGAACGATAAAGCAGGCAAGTTCGCGCTGAAGATCAATGTGGCCAACAACCGGCCGGAGGCGGTCAAAGGGAAAGTGCAGGTGCAAATTGCCGACCGGAAAGGCTCGATCCTTGGCCGTTTTGCCGCGGATACGGCCGAGCTCGGAGCCGGCGAGAACCGAGATGTCCTTTTCGAGGGCACGGTACCCGGCGTGAAGCCCTGGTCGCCCGATCATCCTAACCTCTACGTGGCCAAGGTATCTTTGGAGTTGGGTGACCACCGGGTAGATCATCAGCAGTGCCGCTTCGGATTCCGCAAGATCGAGACCAGGGGCGAAAAGCTGTATCTCAACGGCAAGCCGATTTTCCTTTACGGCATCAACCGGCACGACTGGTCGCCACGCACCGGAATGGCCGTCGATCTGGAGGCCTTCCGCTCCGATCTGTTGAAGATCAAGGATTTGGGCTGCAACTTTCTTCGCATCCCATGCACTCCCGCCGGCACCAGGGAACTGGACCTGTGCGACGAGATCGGCATCCTGGTCATGGAAGAGAACAACCTGCACTGGTGGTGCAACAGTATCGCGCCCGGCGACCGCGGCGGTGAGGCGAGCGCGCATTTTCGAGGTGTCGTGGCAGCCGCCACACGCCAAATCCCAAAAATGATCCACCGCGACATGAACCACCCCTCGATCATCTTCTGGAGCGTGAGCAACGAGGTGGGGATGAAGAAGGGCGTCGTGGAGGCACTGAAGAAGTTCATCCGCCTGGCTAAACAGTTGGATCCGTCCCGCCTGGTGGTCCAAATCCATTATCGGGACGGAGCATTCGACTTGGGTGATGTGGCGTGTTTGAATTACTACGATCGGGATAAAGCCGGGTGGGTTCAGCGTCTCTCTGGTATTCATAAGAGTTACCCCGGCAAACCGATCCTGGTGACCGAGTTTGGCTATAGGTGTACGTATGGCAAAGAAGATCAAGAACAACAATCGCGGACGATCGAAGAGGCGTTTTCCGGAATGACTGCCCCCTATGTCTGTGGGGCCACCGTGTATCAATTTTCCAAACCCGCGACTCAAGAAGCGAAGCTGGAGCCGCCCAACATACATTTCGGAATACGGCCCATACCGCCCAACATACATTACGGGATTTTCAATCTGGATGATTGCACGCCCCGCAAGGCGGCGGCGGTGGTCAAGCGGATGTTCGCCGAAAGAAAGAAACAGACCGCGTCAAAAGCAGCCACCCAACCCGCAAGCAGCAGTGCAAGACCATGATGGAGTTGATGCGTGCCGTGTGGAACATCTGCCGATAACGACCAAGGCAGCGGGCAGCCGCACTACTCGGCGACCGACTTGCTGACCAGCACGACGTCTTCTTCCTGCTGATCGTTCAGCTCGAAGCCCCGCTTGCGGAACGTGGCCAACATACGGTGGTTGTCCTTGGAGGTCTCCGCAACCACTTTCTTGACGTGCCACCGCTGGGCGACTTCAAGACAATAATCGGTCAGAACCCCACCCCGGCCATGGCCGTGCCAACGGTCGACCACAATCACCGCGTACTCGGCCGTTTCGTGATTCATGTCGGCCACCAACCGGCCGACGCCGAGCAGCTTCCGTTCGCCTTCCTCCTCCACCTCGGCCACGATGCCGATTTCGCGGTCGTAGTCGATAAAGCAGTATCGGGTGGCCATCTCGTGAGTGGTCTGCTTGAACAAGTAGCTGAAACGGAACCAAAGCGACTGGGTCGAGCAACCCGCCAGCAACTCGTGCCACATCGGTTCGTCTTCCGGCTTGATCGGCCGGAGGATTACCGGTGTCCCGTCCTTCATCTTCCGCTCGGTGACGAACTCCTCCGGGTACGGCCGGATTGCCAGATGGGCATACGGCCGGACCGAGTGGACCACCAAGTTGCGGTCGACGATTACCCGGGCGTCCAGGGCAATGGCGTCCTCGGGGGTGACCAGCAGCGGATTGACGTCGATTTCCTGTATTTCCGGGTAGTCGGCCCCCAGGTAGGAGAACCGCATGAGGATTTCGATGAGCCGGTTGATGTTGGCGGCCGGTTTGCCGCGATAGCCTTGCAAAAGCGGCCACGATTTGAGCGATTCGAGCATTCGGCGGGCAAGCGATTCGTTCAGCGGCGGCATTCCCAACGCTCGGTCGCGGAACACCTCGGCCGCAACGCCACCCGACCCCACCATTATCACGGAACCAAAAACCGGATCCTTCTTTGTCCCCACGATCAACTCGATGCCGTTGGGATCGGTCACCATTTGCTGAACGGTGATACCGGTGATTTGGGCATCGGGCCGTTTCTCGGCGGCTCTCTCCATCATCTTTTCGTAAGCATTCCTCACCGACTCGTCGCCGGACAGGTTCAACACGACGCCCCCCACGTCGCTTTTATGAGTGATTTGCGGCGAGTGAATCTTCATCACCACCGGATAGCCACAAAGCCGAGCCGCCTCGATTGCTTCGCCCGCCGACCGGGCCAGGTGCGGCTTCGTTACCGGAATCTCGTAAGCTTCCAAAAAAGCCTTCGATACGTTCTCCGACAGAACGTCGCCTCCCTCGGTCAAGATCGTGTCGAAAATCCCACGCAATCGCTTGCGATCCAGGCTGAACGCCACGGGAATGTCGCGCGGGGTCTCGTGGAGGGTCTCGAGATTTCTGGCGTAAGATACCAGATGCATGAATGCGCGGACGGCCTTTTCCGGCGTTGTGTAAGTGGGAACACCCGCCTCGTTGAGCAACTGCACCCCTTCGCTAACCATCGCGCCGCCCATCCAAGCCGACAACACCGGCTTGAAACCGTGTGCCGCCGCCTGGTGCACGGCGTGGGCGGTGGCGGTCGCATCGGTCATTGCCTGCGGCGTGAGTATGACCAGCACGGCATCTACCTCATTGTCTTTCAGTACGACCTCCAACGTCTTGGCAAACCGCTCCGGCGGTGCGTCACCCAGCAGGTCGATCGGGTTGTTGTGCGACCAGCAGGACGGCAGGAACTCGTTCAATTCCTCAACCGGTTCGTCGGAGAGCGTGGCCATCTTGCCGTCCAAGGCAATCAGGGCGTCGGTGGTCATAACGCCCGGCCCGCCCGCGTTGGTGATTATCGCCAGCCGATCGCCCTTGGGAGGCTGCTGCCGCGCCAATAGCTCGGCGCAGTCGAACATATCGTCGACATCGAAAATCCGCACGATACCCGCCCGCTGAAACGCCGCGTCGTACACCGCGTCCACACCGGCCATCGCCCCGGTATGCGATGCGGCCGCCTGAGCCGATTCGGCGAAACGGCCCGCCTTGTAAGCAACGATCGGCTTGGTTCGGGAGAAAGCTCGTGCAGCCGACATGAACTCGCGGGCCTCACTGATCGACTCGATGTACAGAATTAGCGACTGCGTCTCGGTGGCCGATCCGAAATAATCGATCAGGTCACCCATGCTAACGTCGAGCATGTTGCCTACCGACACGAAATAGGAAAAGCCGATCTCCTCCTCGATTGCCCAGTCGAGCACCGAGGTACAGAGCGCACCGGATTGGGAAATGAACCCGATGTGCCCTTTCTTGGGAGTGGCCGCGGCAAAACTGGCATTCAAGTGTATGCCCGGCACGATTATGCCCAAACAGTTGGGGCCCATGATCCGCATCCCGTCGAACTTGCGCTGTTCTTCGAGGACTTGCCGCTCGAGCTTCCTTCCTTCCTCGCCAATCTCGCGGAAACCGGCCGAAATGATCACAACACCCCGGGTGCCTGCTTCACCACACTGGCGAATGATTGCCGGCACGGTAGTCGCGGGCGTGCAAATCACCGCCAGGTCGGGTGGATGGGGCAGGCTGGGAATATCTTTGTAAGCCTGAATCCCCTGGACCGATTCTCGTTTGAGATTGACCGGGTAGACCACCCCGCGAAAACCCGAGCCAATTAAATTGTTGAGAACCGTGTAGCCGACACTGGTCGGCGTGTCGCTGGCGCCAATCACGGCAACCCGGTGCGGATCGAATATCTTGTCTAGGTTTTCGATGCTCACTCTTATGACTCCTAACGGACAGCATAACCTGGTTCCCAAGCTCTGCTTGGGAACCCGCTGCTTGGGAACCCGCTATTTTCCAGCAGTACGGTGCGGTGCGGTCCCAAGCAGAGCTTGGGACCGAGTGTAAACCCATCAATATAATAGGGCGACGAAGAAGAGGAAAGCGTTAAGGATTAGGTCGCCGCGTTGAATTACACGGGCTCGCGGGATTGGGCTGCCCGTGACGGCCAGATCGCGGTTGCCGATTACGCAGACCTTGTCAATGAGGCCGAAAAAGGGACCAGGTTTAATTTGCCGGAACGGCCCGGAGGGTGCTTCGCACAAATTAAACCTGGTCCCTTTTTCGGCAAAGCGCAACTCGGCGGGCATCGCAACCGACGGCTACTCGGAGTCGGCAATCTGCCGCCGGGCCGCTTGCAGCCGACGTCGGATCACACGGGCCAACTGGCTTACCAGGCGATAGCCAAAAAGAGGGTCTTTCTCGCAGAGTTCCCGCAAGCCCTCGGCTTCGATCGCCACCAGGGTGCTCTTTGCCCGGCAGATAGCGATTGCGTCGGTGGTATGGGGCTTCACCACGGCGGACCAGACGAGGAAATCCCCCGGTTCCAGGTTATCCACGGTCTGTCGCTTGCCGCTGGCAAGAAGATACTGCACATCTACCCGACCCGAGGTCACGATGTACAAATGCTCCGACGTCTGATCTTCCCGGAAGATGATGTCGTCTGCCTCGTAGGTTTTTTCGTTGCTAAGTTCGGCGACAGCCTCGATGGTCTCATCCGATACGTCGGCGGCATCGAGGTACTTGCGCAGCACTTCCACGGGAACCATGCATTTTCCTTCCCTCTGATGGACTACAAGCATTCAACGTCTTATTCTACTCCAATATATCGTTTGCTTCGACATTGACAAGGGGCAGGACGGAAGGGGGAAGGCGGAAGGGGGAAGGGGGAATCGGGCCGCTTGCGGCTTCGCAACCCTCGACTCTCAACTCTCAACTCTCAACCCTCAACTTTCAACCCTCAACTTTCAACTTTCAACCCACAACTGGCGGCGGGTGGCTCGGAAGGTAACGAAGATAGCGATTCGCCGACCGTTGATCCTTTGCCCGGTATTTTTTTCCGCAAGTGGCCTCTGCCCGGTTCGTGGTCAATACTTGAGTGGCGGCGGAAGACCACGGCCTTTTGTGCAATGGGCCGCCTTCACGTGGTCCGGGTATCAACAACACAAGGTTTCAGAAGGAGAGATGTTATGAGTGGCGCGCCTCAAGAAGCGACAGGTGCGGGGCCCTCGGGGGCAACAATCGCCGGCAGGCCGGTGTGTGCGGAAACAGCGCACGAGCTTGAACATTTGCAGAAAGACTGGAAGTGGTTCTTCGTGCTGGGTACCGCGTTGATCGCGTTCGGCGTGATCGCGCTGGGCACGTCGTTTTTCGTGTCCGTCTTCACCGTTGCGATGTTCGGTGCCCTGCTCCTTCTGGCCGGCTTGGCGCAGATCGTCAGCTCCTTCTGGGCCGGCAAGTGGAGCGGCTTGCTGCTGCACGTGTTGATCGGCATTCTGTACGTGGTTACCGGCTACTTTATGCTGGACGCTCCCCTGCAAGGTGCCCTGGCACTTACCCTATTGATAGCGGCTTTCCTGATAGTGGGCGGTATCTTCCGAATTGTCGCCGCCATGATGTTGCAGTTCCACGACTGGGGCTGGGGGTTGCTCAACGGCGTTGTCTCACTGATGCTGGGAATCCTGATCTACAAGCAGTGGCCCGCCTCGGGACTCTGGGTGATCGGCCTGTTCGTCGGCATCGAACTGATCTTCAACGGCTTGGCATGGGTTATGCTCTCGCTGGGACTTCGCGCCATAGCCCCACCAGACAAGGCAGCCGCTGCCTGAAATGTACAACGGTAGTTGATTCGTGTAGATCGTGGCGAGCATAACCTGGTTCCCAAGCTCTGCTTGGGAACCCGCTGTTCTCCCGCAGTACGGTGGGGTGCGGTCCCAAGCAGCGGGTGGGCCCCGGTGTTATTCGGGTGGATGTCGCAAT
>JAUWJC010000154.1 GCA_030607895.1 Pirellulales bacterium | reverse complement strand
TTGCGGCTTCGCAACTGTCACCTCGCTCCCAAACTGGAGTTTGGGAGCGAGAAATGAATTAGTCGTTGTGAAAGAATAACTTGACCGAATCGGCAACTGGGTGGCACGTCCCTGAGCGCAGCGAAGGGCGTGGGAGCCGGAAAAACACGCCCATCGCTGCGCTCAGGGACGTGCCACCCAGTTGCCGATTCGGTCAAGTTATTCTTTCACAACGACTAATTCATTTCTCGCTCCCAAACTCCAGTTTGGGAGCGAGGTGACAGTTGCGAAGCCGCAAGCGGCTTTTTCGGCCACGGTGGGCCGCCGTGGAGTTTAGCACAATCGGGCCTGCGCCCGCAGCGCGAATCTGGAGAAGAAGGGTAGAAAGTGGCGGATCCGAGCCGCGGTGTCCTCACTGCGGGTTGTGCAGGTGCTCAACCGCCGCAACGATCACCCGCCTTGAGGACAGGGCGGCTCAGAGAGGCAATTCCGCTCATGCCGCATATCCCGCAAAGTCGCACTTTTTCCATCGAAAGGGCCAATCCAACATTTTGGAAATCTGCGACTTATTCATTCACCCCAAATAACCGATCTTATCTGATGCGGGAAGTGCTGCATCAGATGCGGAGGGTACCGCGGTTTCTTACACTCGGTCCCAAGCTCTGCTTGGGACCGCACCGTACTGCTGGGGAGTAGTGGGTTCCCAAGCAGAGCTTGGGAACCAGGTTATACCAGGTTAAGAATATCTGGAGAGCAGGGCGATGATTCGGAAACAACGGGAATCTACCTGGCCGTTCCTTTGTATTCTTGCTTGTCTGTTTGTGCTTAGTGCCACGTCCCCGCGGCCTTGGCAGCGGATTGCGCGAAGCAAATCGATCGGCGAGGTGCTGGAGGAATCGAAGCAGGCCGGCGAAGAAGTGGTCCGCGCGCCGGCCGTCGGGCAGCCTCCGATGGCCGAATTGACGCTTTCTACTCCACTTCGGCGCAGCCCGGCGGTCGAGCCGGCCGAGCCGGCCGAGCCGGCCGTCGAAATGCCACGGTTGGTTGCGGCATCAGGGGCAGTCGAGGCCGAAAAAGGGACCAGGTTTAATTTGCCGGAACGGCCCGGAGGGTGCTTCGCACAAATTAAACCTGGTCCCTTTTTCGGCTCGGGCAATCTGCCATCGCGGGAAGTCGTGCCGCACGTGAAGGTATTGGAGCCGCCGGCCGAGCAGGCTCCACGGGTGGCAAACACGCCGTCGCTTGTCAATTCGTTTCCGCCGGAGCCAACTCTACCGGTGAAAGATGTCCCGCTGCCGAAGAGCACGCCACCCAGCATCGAGCAATTGAGTAAGCAGTTGGCCGGCGATCGGGTTTCCGCCAACTCCGGCACCGATCTGGAGCAGACCGTCTGGGAACCGCCCAAAAAGCTTCTCGCCGATCTGGAGCAGTTGGCCGACGAACAGCAGACTTGCGATTGGGTGAAGCAGGTGAGCCGGCAGTTGGAGGTGGTCGTTTCGGGCAAACCCGACGAAGCGAGTGCCGCGATTGTCCGGTTGGACGAGTTGGCCGATCAGGTGGACAGCCGGGCGGCCGAACTGGGCGAAAAGCCGCTGGCCGCCCGTTGGCGCCGGGCCCGGTATGCGCTATGCCGCCGACTCGACATCTGGAAGCAAGCGATCGCCGTCGGTGGATGGGAATTAGCCACCGCCGAGTCACCCAGCCCCGATCCCCAACGCCTGGCACTGGCACTGAGTAAAGTGGAGGCCGCCCCGGACAAGTCTCCCGAAGGCCTCGCGTGGCGGGAATTCCTGCTGTTGGATGCCTTGCGGAAGTTGATCAGACGGCCGGAACCAACCGACGATCAACACCGGCAACGGCTGGCCCGAAGAATCCTCGACCGACTGACCGGGAATCAGTTGACCTTGGACCAACGGCGGTTTCTTGCCAGCAAACCGTTGGCTTCGTTGGGGACGGAGTTACACCGCTGGGCGTCGAAGCCGGTCGACCTGGCCACGTTGCTGCGCGACATGGAGCGTTTTGAACAGACCGATCTTCCCAGCAACGCCCGCCGGTTGGCCGAAGACAGACAGGGATTGTCGCTATCACTTGATGACGGCCGGCAACAGTTGGGTCGGCTGCTGGAAGGCCACTATCGCAACGCCAATCTCCGCATGGCCGTGAGCGAGGATTTGCTCAACCGGCTCATGCCGATCCGCGAGCCGGAGCACCGGTGGGTTCGCGACACGGTGCTGGGCAATCCGATTCGAGGTCGCAGCCGTACGTCTACCGACGTTGGTATCCGCATGATTGCCGATCCGCATCGGCTACGAATGGCCCTCGAAGTGAAGGGCCAAGTGGCGGCACTGACTTCTTCCAGCAGCGGTCCCGCCACGTTCTTCAACAATAGCCGATCGACCTACACCGCCAGCAAGCCGATCGAGTTCAGCGTCGATGGCGTGAAGCTGTCGCCGGCCGAGGTGAAGGTACATAACAACACAAGGCTGCGTGGCGTGGAAACCGATTTCGACGGCCTGCCCCTGTTCGGCTCGATCGCCAAGAGCATCGCCCGATCGCAGCACGGCCAGCGGCGTTGGGAAGTACAACGCGAGGTGGAACGGAAGGTGGCTCGGCGAGCGAAGCAGCAGATCGACACCGAGGCCGACGCCCGTTTCGGCGAACTTTCGAAGCGACTGGAACAACGCGTCATCCGACCGATCTCCGAGTTGTCGCTGGGGCCGGAGATGATCAGCGCCCAAACGACCGACCGGCGTTTGATAACGCGAGTTCGGCTGGCCGACGACGACCAACTGGGGGCCCATACGCCGCGCCCCCGAGCGCCCTCCAGCAGCCTGGCCAGTTTGCAGGTCCACCAGTCGGTACTCAATAACGTTCTGGAGCAACTGGAACTGGATGGCAAGACCTTTACGCTGCCCGAGTTGCGAAGCCTGATCGCCACGCGGTTCAATCGGCCGGAAATGGCCAACCGCGCGGCGGCCAACGACGACGTGTCGATCACCTTTGCCAAGAAGGACCCGATTGTCGTTCATTGCCGGAACGGCCGGGTGGCAATTAGGCTGTCGGTGGCCAGGTTGAGGAAGCCGCCGCGGCCAAGTTGGAAGAACTTCCAGGTCCGCGTGTTCTATCGGCCCCAAGTCGCCGGACTCTCGGTGAAGCTGGTGCGCGACGTCATTATCCACCTGGTGGGCAAGCGGCTCAGTACGAGCTCGCAGATCGCCCTGCGCGGAGTCTTCGCCAAGACCTTCTCGAAGCACCGGCCCTGGGTTCTTACTCCGATCCACTTCTGCGAGGACCCACGACTCGACGGCCTGGCGGTGACGCAGTTCGTGGTCGACGACGGCTGGGTCGGCGCGGCCTTGGGACCGGGTCGGACCGAACCGGTTCCCGCCGTTGCGCGACGGTAGATGGGTGAGCTTTCAGCTATCAGCTATCAGCCTTCAGCTATGTCCTTGGGAACCGCTACGAATTTTGCAACAACGGTTGCCGGCGGACGACCTCTTCAAAGAGGTCGGCAGTCGCTTCCTGTATCTGCCAAAGGGCATGGCGGAAATTCGCCCCACCGGCCAGGTCGACCATTTCCTCGTCGCCGAGACCTCCCGCGCGACGGCTTAACTCTTCGTCGCACTGTCGGCCGCTCGGCGTGTGCCTCAGTTCGAGTTGTTTGAGAAGTCGGGTATTACGAATCCGCTGGTAGCGCCGGTTCTCGGCCATCACCTTCTTCAGCAGCGGTTCGTGCTGGGGTGTCCAACCATCCGGGAAATCCTTGGCCAGGTCTCCCCGCGGCTGGGCAACGCGCATGTAATGACACTGGAGCGGCTCGACCGGCGCACTGGCCACATCGTCCAACACCTTGCGCCAGTCGAGTTTCAACTCGCCACGGCCTACCTCGTGAAACGTAACCAGGTCCTGGAGCGGGCGATTGGCATGAGGGTACTTGCCGTCGAGCAGATGAAGCGGGACGCCCGGCTGAATCGACTTGATCAGCGCGTCGCCCACAATATGCGTCATCCAGCCGAAAACATACGCGATCGGTTGCAGGCCGGAATCGAATAGTCGAACGGCGTCGCCCAGTACGTCGGCCAGATAGTCGGGCAATCTTTTCCAAGAGATGGCCAACTTCTTGTCGTCCTTGCTCCAACCGAAGTTAAGATGGCTGCGGCCGTAGAACATGCGCCAGATTTCTATCGGGGCGTAGGTCTTGCCGCCGGATTCCAGCCGCCACGGCTTGAGCGGGCCGCCGGTAATCGGGCTTTTCTTCAAGCCCATGGCGCAGTAGCCCACCTCCTGGCCCGTATCCTGACACACATAGCCGGGTACGGTTATGACGTCGGCACCCAAGTAAGATCCGGACAGATAGCTGGCGTAGTGCCGTTGGATAGCATCGCTGATCGGCAGCTTTCGCTCCTTGGCGGCCTTGGCCGCGAGAATTGCGTACATCGTGTGACCGATAGTTCCACTCATGTGGCATTGCTCCCATTGGCGTGCAAACCAGAATAATCTTAATGTATGCTACCAAACCCGACGCCGCTGTCAAGGAAGCCGGCCGCGAACTCGTTCACCATCGCGGCATTCGCAGAGTTGCGCGGAGCAGCATGGCCTTGGTTTCCATCATTAGGCTGAACAGCGTGGGCACAAGTACAAGCGTGAAGACGGCCGAGACGATCAGGCCGCCAAGCACGACGGCCCCCAACCCGCGATAGAGTTCGCTGCCGGCCCCGGGGAAGAGCACCAAGGGCGAGAGGCCCAGCACGGTGGTCGATGTGGTCATGAAGATGGGGCGGATTCTGGTCCGCACGCTTTGGAGAATGGCATCGTTTGGAGTCATTTCGTCGTCGCGCATGTGATTGAGCGACTGGGGAACGATAAGGATGGCGTTGTTGACGACGGTTCCGATGAGGATTACGAAGCCGAGCATTGTGAGCACGTCGAGCGATTGGACCGCCCCGGCGGACCACCCCAAGAGTGCTTGCAAGGCCAGGTAGACGTTCAACAGTGCCAGGCCGGCCAACCCACCGACGGCTCCCAAGGGCACGCTGAGAATGATGACGAAGGGATACAGCCAGGATTCGAACAGGGCGGCCATCAACAGATAGGTAATCAGAAGCGCGAGGAGGAAATTCCATCGCAGCGCTTTCCATGTCGCGCGGAGCTTGTCGGCCGTGCCGCTCAGGCGAATTTGATACGCTCCGCCGATTTCGCCCTTTTCGCGTAGCGGCTGGACGATTTGGCTGTTGATGTTTTCGATGGCTTGTTCCAGAGGCATCTCCTGCGGAGGCCGGACCTGGATGGTAATCGCCCGCTGCCGCTCCCGGCGATTGATTTGCTCCGGTCCGCCGGCGTATTGATATTCGGCGGCGGCGGCCAGTGGGATCAATTCTCCGGATGGCGTGGCGATCGGCAATTGCTGCAAGTCTTGCGTTTGCTTGATGAACCGGGGGTTGCCGATGATCGTCAGGTCGATTTTGTCGCCTAAGTGATAGTAATCGCCGGCATAGGCGCCGTCGACCAGTGCGTCGACGGCGTAGTCGAGTTCGGCCTTCGAGATATTCATGTCGGCGGCCTGTTCCCACTTTGGCAGGACGTGCAGTTCGGGGCTACTCAGGTCGAGGCTTGGGATTGGAAAAACGCCGCCGCCGGGGACTGCTCCGTCCGGTTTGGTCACGCTGCCAATGATCTGTCCGCCGAGTTCGACCAGCTTGCGCGAATCCGGCCCGCTGATCTCGATGTCTATCGTTCGATCTCCCGACAGGGCCCGGCCGAACAGTCCGGCCTGCGCGGCGTAGCCGATGGTGCCCGGGAAGGAGTTTCCCAATTGGGCCACCAGTGGGACCAACTCGCCCGCCCGCAAAGGATCAACCGCCCTGAGCCCGAAGAACACCATCCGCCCCCTGGCGACGAAGAAGTAGTCGTCGATCGCCGGATAGTCCAACTGTTCGATCGCCGGATCGTCCCGGTCGATGTCCCAGTAGGGTTTGGTTTGTCTCTCCAATTCTTCGCCGAGTTTCATCAACCGATCGATGTTGTAGCCGGGCGGAGGCAGGAGTCGCCCGAACACCAGGTTGCGGTTTCCCGTTGGCAGGTACTCGACCTTCGGAATCAAGACCCAACTCAGCAGCAGCGCTGTTCCCACGAAGCCGATTACAGTTGCAAGCCGCAGGGCCATGCTCCGTTGAAGAAAGGTGTTGACGGCCAGCACGCCGTCGACGAAGCGGCCGGCCAACCCGTGCGCCGCCGCGAGCGCCCGGGCAGCGTGGTTGTTTGTGTTGTTTGCGGTGGCCGGCTCGATGTTTCGTTTCCGGAGTATTCGCGCGGCGGCCGTGGGAATCACCGAGATCGAGATTATCAACGCCAGGGCAACGGCCGAACTGATGGCCCGCGCGATGTCGCGGAACAGTTGGCCCGCCTCCTCTTCGATGAACAGCACGGGCACGAACACCGCCAGAGTGGTGAGCGTGGACGCAATAACGGCTCCCCAGACCTCTTTTGCCCCCCGCACCGCGGCCACAAAAGGCTCTTCGCCCGACTGGTAGTGCCGGTAGATGTTTTCCAGTACGACCACTGCGTTGTCGACCAGCATTCCCACAGCGAACGCTAAACCGGCCAGGCTAACCACGTTCAACGACCGCCCCATGAGGTCCAGCATCAGGAACGTGCCGATGATGCTGATCGGAATGGCCAAGGCGATTATGATCGTCGACCGGCCGCTGCGAAGAAACAAAAGCAAGACGGCAATCGTCAACAGGCCGCCGACGACGATGTTCTGGTTGACCAGGTGTATGGCCGAGTAGATGTAGTCGGTTTCGTCGTAGACCTGGATCAGCTCCAGCCCGCGGGGCGCCAATTCGTCTTTGTTCAGCCTGTCGCAAACCTCTCGCAGGCCGACCATCGTATCGAGCACGTTTGCCCCGGTCTCGCGGATGCAATTGATAGCCACGCAGGCCGTGCCGAAGTTCTGGACCAGGCCCTCCGGCTTCTTGTACCCCAACTTCACTTCGGCCACGTCGCGCACGTAGACCGGCATGCCGTCGCGGCGGGTGATTAGTACGTCGGCCACCTGTCGAGCACTCTGGAATTGGCCCATCACGCGAACCACGTACCGCCGCTTTCCCTCCCAGATATCGCCGGCCGTTGTGTCGCGGTTCTTGGCTCTAAGCGCCTGGCAGACGTCTGTCAGCGTCAACTGCCGGGCGGCCAGCCGCTGCGGGTCGACAACCACCTGCATCTCTTCTTCCCGCCCGCCGTAGACGTTCGCGTTCGATACCCCCTCGACGCGCTCGAACTGGGCCTCGATGTTGTCTTCAACGTACAGCCGGAGCTTGGGTATGTAGACGTCCGCCGGCAGTAGCTCGCGGATACGCTCCTTGATCTCCGGTCGCTTCTCGACCAGGTCCCAGAGGCGGCGGGCCCTGAGTACCGCGGTGTGCGCACGCCGGGCCGGTTCGAGTAACTCCGCCAGATCCGGATGACTCGCCTGGAATGCCGATATCTCCTCCGATGAAGCTACCCGCGGACGCAAAACAAACCAGGCAATCGGACTGTCATCCGAGCCGGAACTGCTGATTACCGGCTCGTCGGCTTCCTCCGGATACTCGGGCACCTGTTGCAGGCGGGTGTTGACTTTCAACAGGGCCTCGCTCAGATCGGTTCCCACCGCGAATTCCAGGGTGATCCGGCCCCGGGAGTTCATACATTCGGACGACATTTTGGTGACGCCCTCGACTCCCTTGAGTTGCTCCTCCTGCTCCTGGACAATCTCGCGTTCGACCTCCTGCGGCGCGGCCCCCGGCCACTTCGTCTGGATTGTAATCGTGGGGATCTGTACTTCCGGCGTAAGCTGCATCGGCATTCGCAGCAGCCCCACGAAACCGAATAGCATCAGCAGCAGTACGCCGACCGCCACCTTGACCGGATTGTGGACAAATACTTCGATTAACTGCATGGGAACACAACGCGGCCGGTGGCCGCAACCAGAGGGACCAGGGGTTAGGGACCAGGGGTCAGAGGTCAGGGGTCAGGATTTCGGCGTCAAGGTGCTTTCAAGGTACTGGCCCCTGACCCCTCGCCCCTCGCCCCTTTAACGACGATCAGAGGACGGCCGGGAAACAACGCCTCGTTGCCTTCCACGACCACACGCTCACCCGGCTTGAGCGGACCGCGAACTTCAATCAACTCGTCTACCGCCACACCCAACTCGACCGGCACCAATCGAGCAGTGGCCGTCACCGGTGG
Organism: Pirellulales bacterium; assembly: GCA_030607895.1. GTDB lineage: Bacteria > Planctomycetota > Planctomycetia > Pirellulales > Thermoguttaceae > JAUWJC01. The sequence continues at coordinate 314 of JAUWJC010000154.1, read as the reverse complement.
CTCCGCCTTCGGGGCGGGAACCGCCGCGTAGACTACCGGTAACCGCCCGCCCAGTACGACCGCGTCCTTGGGGCCCAGACACGCCTTTGACTTGCGGCCCACCGGCAAAACGACCCTGGCAAACATGCCGGGCTTCACTAACACCTCGCCCGACTTGGTACGATTCTCCAGCCGTACCTTAACCGGAAAACTACGCGATCGAACGGCGGCCTGCGGCACGATCGCCACGATCCGGCCAGTCCACAATCGGCCGGGCAAGGCGCCGATCTCCACGCGCACCTGCGCGCCCAACTTCAACTGCGATACGCAACTCT
>JAUWJC010000068.1 GCA_030607895.1 Pirellulales bacterium | reverse complement strand
CCTTCCCCATTCCCCTTTCCGCCTTTGCTTGCGTGCACCAATTCGATCACAACCAGTTCGGGCCGGCAGAGGAACCGGAGTCTCGGGGCGCCGGCTCGTTCCATTCCGGTACCGCGCGAGACGAGCAATTTCCGCCCGCCGGGCAACTCGTTCAAACCGGCGGCCAGGCGGCGTGATACGTTACAGTGTGTCATCAGCGGACCGACCAGTGGCAATCGGATCTGGCCGCCGTGCGTGTGGCCGGCCATAAGCAGATCGCCGTCGACGCGCCCCAGCGCGAAATCCGGACAATGGCCCAATACCAGATGATAGCGGCCCGACGCATCCGCTGGGATTTCCAGCGCGGGGTTGAACGAATCGCCGTAGCTCAGGCAAGTCAAGCGCAGGCCGGCCGTGTCGAACGATCGGGTAGTCTCCACCGTGGTGATCGGCAGGCCGTCGAACAGTTCGGCCCAATCGCGCGGGTCGACGTTTCCACGCACCGCATACACGCCGGCCGGCGCGGAGAACCCAATCTCTTTGAGGAAACCGTTCACCTGACGCCGCAGCGATTCCCTCCGCTGCCACTTGGTCTGAAGATAGTCGCCGGCAAGCAGGATCAGGTCGGGCTCTTCCTCCATTACCCGGCGTAGAACCCGCTTCTCGTACGCTCCGAGCCGATCGGTTTGCAGGTCGGCCAGCAGGACGATTCGTACCGGCCGGTCGAGCTTGGGGGTTTCCAGCCGGACGTACGTGACCTCTAGCCAGGTGGGCTCGATAAAAAAGGAGTCGATGCCCACGGCCAGGATAAGGAGTGTGGCAATTACGCAAGCCGCTGTCGTTTTTTTCGACTTCCGCAAGATCACTGCCGAGCCGATCAGCAGGATGGGCCCGTGCAGAAAAATGGCACAAGACAGCAGCCGGAAGATGCGAAAGTGGGTTTTCTCCAACGCCGCGGCCAGTACGACGGCCACTCCAACGGCACAGACCATGGCCATACGCCAAGTCGACAGGCCGCGCCTGCGGCTCAAAACGGCAAGCACCGCCGTATCGACGACGACCATGGCAAGGTTGTAAAGGAATATCACGTGGGCAGAGTTGAGAGTTGAGGGTTGAGAGTTGAGAGTTGAGGGTGTACGTTACAAAGCCGCAATCGGCCCCCTTCCGCCGTCCCCCCTCCGCCCTCAGGAGTATTGTTACTCACACCCCCGGGCAGAGCAAATCCCGGAAACACAAGCGCCAAACGGGGGGGCTTGCGTGATCGGTGCCGGCCGCGCAAAATGGCTGTCCGTCGGAAAGCGACGATTGTCACGATGGCCACCTCTCGAGGAAAGGAATCCCCCATGAGCGGAATACCCGTCCTGACCGCTGAAGGCGACTGCATCGCCCGGGCGTGGGAAAACTCGCTGATAACGCTGTACGAGTTGGGCTGCAATATCCGCACGCAGTACGACAAGCCGGACGATCCGCCCAGCAAAGACGCCACCATGATCGTCACGGTGGCCGATCCTTTGGCCGAACCGATGATCCATCGCGATTTTCCCGGCGGGTTCGAGAATCTGCAGGAATACGTGATGGAGGTCTGCGAAGGAATCAAAGACCATTGCGTGCGCGACCCAAACGACCCGGACGATCACCGCTGGGAATACACCTACCACCAACGTCTTTTCAACTACGAGGTGCCCACGCTGGCCGCCGTCGACCAGATCGAGTCCGTCTGCCGGCAGTTGGCCGAGACTCCCTACACGCGCCGGGCACAGGCCATCACCTGGAAGGTTTGGGAAGACGGCACCTGCTACGATCCGGCCTGCTTGCAAAGCGTTTGGTGCCGGATAATCGAGGAGGACGACCGTCGCGTGTTGAGCATGAACGTCCGCTTCCGCTCGAACGACGCCTACAAGGCGGCCTTCATGAACATGTTCGCGCTGGCCCGGCTTCAGGAAAATATCGCCGCGCGGATTTCCGGGCGGTCGGGCAAACCGGTCGAATTGGGCCGCTACTGCCACATGGCCGACAGCTACCACATTTACGGGTCGAACCTGGCGGAGTTCAAGGCCCGGCTCCTGGGCGCCGTCCAGAAGCGGACTTTCCCCGAGCGCACGATGCGCTACGAAGACGTCCGCGAGATCATGGAGGAAGCCCGACCGGCCATCCTGGAAAAAGCCCGGCAAATGGGACGGTGACCCATCGCGTACGATAGGCACCAGCCTGGATAACCTGTAGGATGCGCCGAGCACAGCGAGGGCGAGGGGACTCGAACCCCCAACCACCGGATCGACAGTCCGATACTCTAACCAATTGAGCTACGCCCCCATAGCTAAAACGCTTAATTATACATCGGCAAGTCCGACCTGCAAGAGGTCTATAAGCTAGAGTTGTCGGGATAATGGGCAGGGGGGGCAATATAGACCAAGGTTGGTGCCGGTCGGCGATGCCGTACGGTCGGACGTTGTGTGTTGGCACTTCTTGCGAGCCGAAAAAGGGACCAGGTTTAATTTGTGCGAAGCACCCTCCGGGCCGTTCCGGCAAATTAAACCTGGTCCCTTTTTCGGCCCGGTGATGGGAGGCTGGCAGTGGAACACTTCTTTCGCGACTTCGTTCGCTACGTCGAGCGGATGGGCACGCAAGAGTGGCTATTGGTGTTTGTGGTGGCACTGATTGTGGGGGTGATTTGCATGCGGGGATTCGGGTCACGGAGCGGATATTGACTCCGGCACGATGCCGGCAGACCGCCGATCGGAACAACCCGCATGTTCGGCACAATCGCCGGCTGGTTCCGCGTTTGTTTCCCGTACGGCCGAAATACGTCCTATATTTTTTGGTGAGTGTTATTGTGGACCACTGGATTTTTCAAATTCCCGTTCCGTTGGCTTTGGCCGTAGTAGCCACATTGGCCTACGTGCTTGGGCGCCGCACCAAGCCATCGGAGGATGACGTTGGCGTGCAATCGCGCCGCGAGTTGCGTCGTGCCCAGTCGGTCGCGCACGAGTTGGAGAAGATCGCCTGGGTTGTCCGCCGCAATCTGGCCAAGCATCATGCCAGCTTGAACAAGTTCAAGCAACGCGTGAGCCAGTTGAGCAGCCAGCAGCACGAGGCCGCCTGGAAAGAGTTGTGCCAGGAGGCCGAGGAGATGCTCAAGCCCACCTTGCAGCTCTCCATGCAAATTGCCAACGCTTACGACGAACTCCGCCAGCAAACCAACCACCTGATGACCTTCACCGAGGTCCGCACCGACCCGCTGACCGGTGTGAGCAATCGGCGTGCCCTGGATGACACGCTCGTCTCGCAGTTTGCCATGGCAACTCGTTACGAATCGAAATTCTCGCTGGTGATCTACGACATCGACCACTTCAAGCGGGTGAACGACCAGCAAGGGCATTTGCAGGGCGATCGCATTTTGCAGAATGTCGCTCGGCTGTTGGACGAAAGCGTTCGCGAGACCGATATCGTGGTCCGCTACGGCGGCGAGGAATTCGTGGTCGTCATGCCCGAGACCAATCTGGAGGGCGCTTGCGTGTTTGGCGAGCGCATGCGGGCGAAGATCGAGGAGGAGTTGCCGGTAACAGTCAGCGGCGGGGTTGCCGCGGCATTGGACGGCGACACGGCCGAGTCGCTTCTGGCCCGGGCCGACGCGGCGCTGTACAGCGCCAAGACCGCCGGCCGCAACTGCATCTTCCGACACGACGGCGAGCACATCGAATCGGTAGCCGAAGAAGCGCCCGCCGTGCAAGTCTAGGCTTGACGGGGATTCAGGGTTCGGGGTTCAGGGTTCAGGACTTGGAATTCCACGTTTGCTCGCAAATCCTGAACCCTGAACCCTGAAAACTGTTCCACGGTGCTCGGCATTCGCCGTCCGAAAAAGGGGACAGGCACCGTCGGCAAACCGAAAACTCTCGTGAAAACCAGCCCGTGACGGAGCCAGTCCCCATTTTCGGACTCCCCTCCTTATAGGTTGAGTTATTCGGGTTCTTCAGCCTCGGCAGGGATCCTGGCGGGGATTGCCAGGACGGCGCGGACGATGTCGATGACGAGGTACTCGAGCAGGAATCCAAGACAGGCCACAAGCGGCATCGCGGCCGAGATCATGATGATCGTGGCGGCGTACAAGGCCGTTGCGTTGGCCACCAAGGGGCCTTCGGGACCGTCGAACACCAAGTAGCAGGCGTACAGCGTGTGGAGTGTACCCCAGACGACTCCCGTGCCGAATATCACGGGCACCAGTCGCAGGCCCGCCTTGAGCATGAACATGGCTACCCCCAGCGCTTCCTCGCCGGGCCGCGTGTCGGGTACCAGGGCAATCCCCACCGCTTGAGGATTGAGCGCGGCGGCGGCCAGGCACTCGCAGATGATGAACATTGCCAGGCCGGTCAGGATCATGATGAATTGTCCGGTCTGAACGGCCGCCACGGCCGTCCACAGCAGCATGGCCAACCCGGCAACCATGCTAAGTAAAGCGCAGCAATCCAACAGCGCGGCGGATGACATGCTCCCGGCCGTCGTGCGACTGAGCCTCTCCAGCGGTCCGGCAAGTCGGTGTGCCGTGTATTGGAGGACCGCCAAGGCGACCACTTCAGCCACGCCAACCAGCACGAGCACCATGCTGCCGGTCCGCATCGCCGCGAGCAAGGAAAAACCCAACAGGACCAGCATTGCCGCGTACAGGCCGTAGTGGCCGCAAACGGTGAATATCTTCACCGTGGAATCGACAAAGTGGGCGGTCAATTGCCCTCGGGCATGGTCGAGCAGCAGATCGAAGAAGTGCCGGGAGGTCCTCTCCCGACTCCGCTCGAAACTGGCCGCCGAATCCTCGAAGACCGGCATTTCCACCTGGCGAGCCGGCTCGGGCGGTTCGGCTTCAGGCTGACTCATGGTCGGTGCGGATTTGCGGGAGGATATTTTGGGCGGAGTCCTCGTCGCGGGTGGCGAGGCGGGCTCGTCCTCGAACAGCCCCTGCACCTTGACCGCGTGAACCCACTCCTCCATGCCGTCGTGCCACACCAGATCGTCCCGCTTCAAGGCTCCGTCAATCGCAAGCCGTTTCATCTCGGACGAAGAAACCGGGCCGACCTGCTCGTCTCCCTTCGCATAGTACCACTGGATCGGAGCCATGGAGTATTCCTTTCCACCAAATCATACACCTCAAACCATCCTCCCCCGCCGAACGCCTTTTTTCAAGTGTCCCGTAGTGATCTGCCGTCCATTTGTCTTGCCTATCGAGACTGTAGCATCGATGTCGGGCCGACTGTTGGCAATCTGGGCAATATTGCGGGGGATGTAGGGGAGTTTTCCGGATTTTGGGTGAAACAGGTGGTTTCACGTACCCTACTACTGCCGTTCCTTGATGTGCCAAGTACTGGCTCTGTCCCCTTCCAAATGCACCATCAACACGGCCAGGGCGGCCGGCGTGATGCCGCTTACGCGTCCCGCCTGAGCCAGATTGGTGGGTCGCACCTCCGAAAGACGCTGCCGAGCTTCCACGCGAAGATGCGTAATCGCGGAGAAATCGAAACCCTCCGGTATCCGACGACCGGCCAGCCGTCGAGCTCGGGCGACGTCCGCGTCCTCCCGGGCAATGTAGCCGGAGTATTTCAAATCCCAGGTTACCTGTTGAGCCACCTCGGGCGACATGCCGGCAAGCCGCGGCAGCCGCCCGACCACATCCCCCCAGGTCGTCTCCGGCCGACGAAGCAACTTCCCCAGCGATACGTTGTCCGCGAAGCTCGTCTCCAAGAGGGTTTTGGCTCGGGTGATCTCGGCTTCCTTACTCGCAAGCGTCTCCGAACGTTCCCGCTCAACCAGTCCCAGCTTATACGCCAGCGGAGTCAACCGGCGATCGGCGTTGTCGTGTCGCAACCGTAACCGGTACTCCGCGCGGCTGGTAAACATCCGATAGGGTTCGCTGACGCCGCGAGTAACCAGGTCGTCGATCATCACACCGATATATGCCTGATCGCGTCGCAACACCAGCGGCTCGCTCTTTTCCAGCGACAATGCCGCGTTAGCACCGGCGATGAGCCCCTGGGCAGCGGCCTCCTCGTAGCCGGTGGTGCCGTTGACCTGTCCGGCCAGATATAGCCCGGCCACGCGCTCGGCCTCCAGCGACGGTTTCAATTGTTGCGGCGGAACGTAATCGTATTCAATAGCGTATCCGTAACGGAGGATTTCGGCCTGCTCCAGCCCGGCAATCAAGCGGACCATGGCGTCTTGCACGTCGCGCGGCAGGCTGGTGGGAAGCCCGTTGAGATACACTTCGCTTGTAAGGCGTCCCTCGGGTTCGAGAAACAACTGGTGCCGGTCCTTGTCGGCGAAACGGACTATCTTCGTCTCGATGGAAGGGCAATATCGGGGCCCTGTCGATTGGATCTGGCCCGTGTGCATCGGCGCGCGGTGCAAGTTCGCCCGAATCAACTCGTGTACCGCCGGGTTGGTGTGCGTAATCCAGCAGGGGATCTGCTCGCATTCGATCCGGCGAGTGAGAAAGGAGAACGGTTGGGGCTCCTCGTCGCCCGGCTGAAGCTCGGTCTTGTCGAAATTGACCGATCGGCCGTTGATGCGTGGAGGCGTGCCCGTCTTGAATCGGGCAAGTCCAAGCCCCAGCCGGGCAAGTGAGCGGCTTACTGCCGAGCTGGTCTCTTCGCCGGCCCTGCCGCCGGGTAGTTGGACCTCGCCGTAGTGCAGCACGCCCTGCATGAACGTGCCCGTCCCGAGCACAACCGCCCGGGCACGATACACCGCATCGCCGCGAACTCGAACGCCTACAATACGCTGTCCGCTGCCCGACTGCTCGACCAGCAGGTCTTCGACTGTCTCCTGACGCAGCGCGAGCCCGGGTTGCATCTCGACGAGCCGCTGCATCTGCTGCTGATACGCTTTTCGATCGGCCTGTGCCCTGGGGCCGTGCATGGCGGGCCCCTTCCGGCGGTTGAGCATCCGGAATTGGATTCCGGCCGCGTCGATCGCCCGTCCCATGGCGCCGCCCAACGCGTCGATCTCCCGAACGATTTGCCCCTTGGCCACGCCACCAATGGCCGGGTTGCAACTCATCAGACCGACGGTGTCGATATTGCTGGTCAGCAGTGCGGTCTTGGCCCCCATCCGTGCGGCAGCCAGCGCCGCTTCCGCGCCGGCGTGTCCGCCGCCAACCACGATAACGTCGAAATCGTAATGCGGTGCGCTCATATCATCTCATCATAAGACGATAGCCGCCAACCGCAAGAGTAATGATCCGCCGCCCGGGGCCGAAAAAGGGACCAGGTTTAATTTGCCGGAACGGCCCGGAGGGTGCTTCGCACAAATTAAACCTGGTCCCTTTTTCGGCTCTTGGGCTAGACGGCCGTTTGGCTGAGCGTCGGCTGCGGGGTTAGCTCGAACACGACTTCTGGTGCGGGCTCGGCAGCGGGTTGGGTGGTAGGCTCGGGGAAGCGTTTTTCGTAGCCCAGCTTCTGGAACACCTCGAGTATCTCGCTGCAGGTGGGAAACATGCGCCCGCTGGAACGCTTGTATGCGTCCAAGGCGTTCATGAAATTGATTTCCTCGACGGAATAGTCGCGTTCGCAAGTGGTGGGGTCGATCTGCCGACGGCGATTGACTTTCTCCCGACGTTCCATCTGCCGACGCTCGACTGCCACCGGCCCGTCGTTCTTTCGGCGTTCGGGCGACTCGCGGCGGTCTTTGCTGGTCCGCCGATCAACAGTCACCGTCCCCTTTGCCTTGGTCGGCATTTTTCCGGAGGGCTTCTTCGCGCCCGAATTCGTCGGCGCCTTTGAAATCTTCGACTTCGAAGTCTTCTTGGCGGTCGAGGTCTTCCTGGTTCCGGTCGTCTTTTTTGTCGGCTGCGCCTTTTTGGTCTTGGCCACTGACTCACCCTTTTTCTGAGAAAATCGGAGTGTGGGCAGTTTTAGGCAGACTGTACGTTCTGCTGCAAGAAAGTATCGGACGCAATTACGGCAAAATTAACCGCTCCGGAAAACTGCGCGGTTATCGTAGAGTATCCGGAATTCGCGGATTGTGCCGTTGGCGCAGAAATGACGGTTGTGCCGATCCCGAAAGGGGTTGCGATGCCGAATCCTGTAAAGCCGCGACCAGTGGTCGCGGTCGACAGGAGCGGAAAACACGATGCGTCGGTTGATTTCCGCGACCACTGGTCGCGGCTTTACAAACACATAAAGTGAAAAAAGTTGCGGTGTCTCGCCCTTACACCGCGAACAGTCACTTGTCGGCGATGGACTCGACCACGTCGTGGCAGATATCGCGAAGTTCACCGATCGAAACGTCTTCGAGTCGTTTTCCACGGCCATCGAGTTGCTCATTGATCTTGACGGCCGTTTCCTGCATCACGGTGTGTGTTTTCTGCGAACCGCCGCAGAGGACGAAGTTCTTTCCGCGCGTCAGCCGGGTATGACCGTCATCATTATCGAACGCAACACCCAGCAAGGCGGCGGATTTTGGCTGTTGATTTGACGCTCTCACAGGTGCCTTTCTCTTTCCTGCGGCTTCCTTTTTTCGCAAGTCATTTTCGATGGAAAAACTCCCGGAGCATGTCGGCGGCGGCGGCCCGGCTGCTTTCGGTGGGAGCTTTCTTGGGATTTTCGAAACGGCCGACGACTTTCACGGGCTTTTTCTTTTCCTCTTCCTCTTTGTTCTCTGGTTCCTCTGGTTCTTTTTGTTTCCGCGGGCGTGGCTCGATTTCAGACTCGGGCTGGAAAGCGGCTGTCGGTTGCTCGGCTTTTTGGAAAACCTGGTTGGGTTGGGTTGCGCCTGTTGTCTGGGTATCGGCGGTTGGCGTAGTGGCCGCTTCGTCGTCGCCGAGCCACTGGCTGACGTCCAGGTCCTCGTCGCTGGTTGATTCGACGGTTCGCGCGGCGGCTTCCTGAACGCTGTGTACCTTGGGCTTCTTTTTCCCGCCCACGCCGACGGCAAGTTGGACCTCGAAGTCCAACGGTCCGATCTGCACCCGATCGCCGCTCTTCAACTCGCGTTCCGCCTTGATTCGCTCGCCGTTGACGTAGGTTCCGTTCTTGCTGCCGAAGTCGCGGAGGGCGACGAAGCCTTCTTCGATTACAATGACACAGTGATGTCGGCTAACCAGATCGCTGTTGGGTCGCAGTTGACAATCCTCCGCGCGGCCGACGAAGAACGTCGACCCGGTGACCGGCACTTCCTGTCCGGCATTCTTCCCACCCATTACTACCAGTTTCACTTCCATCGCTTCTCACCGTTACACAGTGGTCAGTTCTTTCTTGTTCCTGGTCTTTCTATTCCTGGGTCTTTCTATTCCTGGGAATTCGCTGTGAACGCGAAAGGGGACAGGTCCATGTTTTCGGCTTGCACGTCCAGGGAAATGGACCATAAACCGTCCGAAAAATGGACCAGTCCCCAGTGTGGGCGTGAACGGCTCCTTGAATACTATACCCACCAACATGGATGGCAGCAACAACAACCGGCCTAGTCGAAACCCTTTTCCCTATACTCTTTACGGCACGTCCCATATGTATGGTTCAGGTGACATGGTCCGGCGGCGGATGAGCATCCAGCCCGATTTCCGGGGGCGCCTATCGCCTACGACTTTCGGTCCATCCGGGGCAGCCGTACTTAGTTCTAACTAGCTCGGCTGCCCGCAGTTGTTCCTGTCGAGAGAGGGGGCAGGTATGCCAGGTAAGTGCCAGTCGCCGGGCTAGTTTCTCCAGCCAAAGTTGAACGATCTGATCAGACCGGACGGGCGCTTGGGCCACGTTGTCGAGGCCATCGAGTTCGGGAGCGGCCGAGGAGCGTTTCAACAGCAAGCTCCCGTGTTGCAGCACGGCACTCCGCAAGCGGCGTTGAGCGCTACCGGCCATCTTGATGTCGCCCACAAGCACATCGCCCGGGCTGCGACGCTTGAAGCAGAGGAACGGTTGCTGTTCGGTGTTGCGGCGGTCGGATTGATCGCAAAGTGAGCCTTGCATCCCGAGTGCCGAAAGCACCTCGAGCAGCGTGTTGTGGACGGCCTGATACATGAGGCTTCGTCGGCTGGCCAGGGGGTGTATGCCGGGCACGACGAAGCTGTAGGTCAGTTCGGCATCGTGCAGAATGGCGCCGCCGCCGCGTGAGCGGCGTACGCCGGGGCAGTGGCGGCTTGCCGCCTGGTGCCGACGGTCGTCGAGCGATTGGAAGTATCCGAGCGAGAGCGTCGGCTTTTCCCAGCGATAGAACCGCCAGCAACACCCGCCCTCGGCCGCCGACCACTCCAAGAGGACCTCGTCGACCGCCATGTTCCAAGCACCCGACGCGGGCGGGTCGATCAACAGTCGGCACTCGGTGGTTTTCGTTTTGTCGGACACGGCGTAACTAAGACGCGACGAACGGTTGCGGGTTTAGTAGACCTATACTTAACGCGGTCAAGAATTGAGGTTTTCGGATTGAGTTGTCAGTTATCAGTTATCAGTTATCAGTTGTCAGTCTGAAGACTTGCTAGTGCTTTGTCAATCTTAAGAGTTAGGGTGTCGCTTGCCCCGCCGATCGAAATCAATGGGTGTTCGAGATGCGGGGACCCTAAAATTAAAAATTGACAAAGCACTAGAGCCGTTGTTTCCAAGCTCTGACAACTGATAACTGACAACTGATAACTGATAACTGATAGCTTCGTCACAAAACCGCAATTATTGACCGCGAGCAGTATATTCACACATCCTGGAGCACGATGGCCGGGTCTTGCATTAAGGCTGTCAGGGTCGGCAAGTAGCTGGCTAGTGCGGAAAGCAAGGGGGCGCCCACAAGCGCATACAATAGCACGTCGTAATGCACGGAGAAATGGCCCGAGGCGACACCCAATGCTCGAGTTCCGAGTAGTTCGGCGGTCCAAGTTCCCAGGAGAAAGCCGATCACCGCACCCAGAAGTCCCAGCAGAACGGCTTTGGCCAGAAACAGCCAGGCGATCGTGGCGGATTGCTTTCCCAGCGCCCGCAGCAACCCTATCTCGGTCCGCCGCTCGCGGACGTTGGCCAGTGCCAACAGGCCGACCCAAAGGGCGCAGGCCAACACAACGACGGGCGTAATTACGGCAGCCAGAGTTTCCATGGTCTGCTGAACTTGCGTTCGGGAGTCGGCCATGTCGGCGAGGATTTGCTTCTGCTTGGCCTCGACGAGGCTTCGTTGTTCGGCTCGGGCCAGGGCGATCGAGCGGAACTCGGTTATCCGCGTTTCCGGCAGCACCTCGGCCAGTTGCTTGCGAATCTTCGGAAGCGTGGCCTCGGCGCAGCGGCACCCCAAAGCCATGATCTGGTTAATCTTGCCGGGCTTGTCGAGCAGAGCCTGGGCGTCGTCCAGGTGCATGGCGACGGTGATATCCTGCTTGCTGCCTTGCTCGGGCAGGACTCTGGCGATCTTGAACTGCCCACCCAACACCTCGACAGTGTCACCCACTTTGTTCGCCCCACCCAACTCGCATCCCAGCAGGACCGTTCCCGACTTGATGTCGAAGCCCATCGGTGCCTTGCGTCTCATGTGCGACTGGGTGGATTCGGGCAGATATCCGACCAGCAGTACCTTACGGTTCTGCCAGGTGATTTTCTCTTGCAGCGTGGCGACCAGGTGGGTGACCATGGTAAGCCGGCGATTGGCCGCCAGGCGGTTGACGTACTCCTGGGGCATGTCTTTCGTGGTGAAGTCGGCCGCCCAGAAGTCGCTCATGTTGGTGTCGCGATGCACGATCATCAGGTTGAACCCCATGTCGCGCATCAGTCGTCGGGTTTGCTTCTCCAGCCACTGGAGTTCGGTGGTCGTCTCTTTCTCCAATTCGGCCATACGGACCTGGGTTTCCTTGCCGTAACCGTCCACCAGTACCGGTCCGGCCACAAACAGGTTAACCGCGATGGTGACGGCAAACAGGCTGAGCAGGAAATTGAGCTTTCGATAGCGGATTTCGGCCAGGAGGATTCTGAGAATGTTCATTGGAGAGTTGAGAGTTGAGAGTTGAGAGTTGAGAGTTGAGAGTTGAGAGTTGAGAGTTGAGAGTTGAGAGTTGAGGG